>NZ_RZRY01000589.1:0-3903 GCF_003998035.1 Mesorhizobium sp. M2A.F.Ca.ET.039.01.1.1
GCCCATGATGGCGCGGCCGCTGGAGCCGTTGACGCTGCCGCCGAGCAAGCCGGCGACAAGCAGGCTCACCGACAGAAGCGTGACGCCGGGAACGGCCATTTTCGTCGGCACGACGAGCAGCGCCATGATGAGAAGCCATGCAGCCGTCGCGCCGAGCCCGGTCAGGAGCACGCGGCGGTCACCCCAGCGGTCGGTGAGCACGCCCCAGGGCAGTTCGCTCAGCGCCACGCCGAGGCCGAGAAGCCCAAGCGCGAGGCCCAGCGAGGCATTGTCGAGGTGGTAGCCCTGGCGCATCGCCACCGCAGTCGCCGGAATGCCGGAGAAGGTGGCGGAGAAGCCGGCATTGGCCGCAACGCCGATGCCGAGCACCTTCCAGCGATGGTTGGGACCGAAGGCGCGGCGCGCGGAGGTGACGGCGGCTGCATTAGGCTGTTGGCAGTCGCTGCGTGTGACGATGGCGGACATGATCCATTCCCGTGACGGCCGGCTGGCGGCTTGACGGACCGGATGTAGCGCCATAGCTTCATCCATAAAATCAGGAAGTTTTTGATCGACACTCCTGAAAATCGGGACAATCTCATGCGCCGCGTCACGTTCGACCTCGATGTCCTCAGAACCTTCGTCACCGGCATGGAGCTGGGCAGCTTCGCCAAGGCGGCCGAACGGCTGGGACGCTCGACATCAGCGGCCAGCGCCCAATTGAAGAAGCTGGAAGAGCAGGCGGATACGCCGATCTTCCGCAAGGCGGGGCGCGGCCTGGCGCTGACCGAAGCCGGCGAAACCATGCTCGGCTATGCGCGGCGGCTGATCGAGCTCAACGACGAGGCGGCCTCCGCCATTCGCGACGTCGAGCTGGAAGGCTGGGTGCGGCTCGGCCTGCAGGAGGATTTCGGCGAGGCCGTGCTGCCCGACGTGCTTGGCCGCTTCGCCCGCGCCCATCCCAAGGTGCGCATCGAGGCGCGGATCGGACGCAGCCACGACCTCGTCGAACGCGTCCTGTCCGGCAATCTTGACATCGCGCTCGCCTGGCATGACGGCACCACCCTGCCCTACAGCCGCCACGTCGCCGATGTGCAGTCGCGCTGGATCGGCCCGGCAAAGCCGATCGAGGTCGGTCCGCGCAATGGCGAGCCGCTGCCGCTGGTGGTGTTCGAGGCGCCGTGCCTGTTGCGCACTGTCGCGACGGAAACGCTCGACCGCGCCGGCATGCCCTGGCGCATGGCATTCTCCAGCCCCAGTCTCGGCGGCATCTGGGCGGCGGTGGCGGCCGGCCTCGGCCTGACGATCCGAACCGATATCGGCCTGCCCGCCAATGTCAGGGCGATCGCGCCGGGCGTATTGGGGCTTCCCGCCCTGCCGATGATGGCGCTGCATCTACACCAGAAGGACGCCGAGCTCGACCCGGTCGCGGCGCGGCTGGCGGAGATTCTTTTGCAGGCGGCACTGGAGACATTGCCGGAGGGGGCGGAAACGAAAGGATTGCTTAGAGTGGCTTAGGTACCGCGCGATTCGTCATCCACGGGCGGAGCAAGGAGCGAAGCGACGCGCGCAGACCCGAGGATCCATGCCGTGACTTAGAAGCGTCGCCACGGTACAGAATTCTGCACCGCTGCATTCCTCGGCCGACGTAACGGAATGGATCCTCGGGTCTGCGCTCCGCTTCGCGTCGCTCCGCCCGTGGATGACGAGGGAACTGGCGTTCGCGACAATCACGGACCGTCACCGCTTTTTCGCGCGGCCCGCGAAAGGATTGTCCGACGTCCGCAGCGCCATGCGGATCGGCACGCCGGGCATGTCGAAGGCTTCGCGCAGGCTGTTGGTGAGATAGCGGACATAGGATTGCGGCATCGCGTCGGGCCGCGAGCAGGAGACGACGAAGCCCGGCGGCCGGGTTTTTGCCTGGGTGACATATTTGATCTTCAGCCGGCGGCCGGCGACGGCGGGCGGCGGATGATGCGCCAGGATGCCTTCCAGCCAGCGGTTGAGCTTGCCCGTGGAGACGCGGCTGTTCCAGACCTTGTGCGTCTTGATGACGCTTTCCATAAGCTTGTCGAGGCCACGCCCGGTCTCGGCCGAGACCGGCACCGCCTGGATTCCGCGCACCTGCGGCAAGAGCCGCTCGGTCTTTTCGCGCAGCTCGGCCAAAAGCTCCTGCGGGTTGTCGATCAGGTCCCATTTGTTGAAGGCGATCACCGGCGCCCTGCCCTCGCGGATGATGAGGTCGGCGATCTGCAGGTCCTGCTTCTCGAAGGGGATGGTGGCGTCGAGCACGATGATGACGATCTCGGCGAAGCGGATGGCGCGCAGCCCGTCCTGCACCGAGAGTTTTTCCAGCTTCTCCTGCACCTTGGACTTGCGCCGCATGCCGGCGGTGTCGAACAGCTTGATCCGGCGGCCGCGCCAATCCCAGTCGACCGAGATCGAATCGCGGGTGATGCCGGCTTCCGGGCCGGTGAGCAGCCGCTCCTCGCCGATCAGCGCATTGATCAGCGTCGACTTGCCGGCATTCGGGCGGCCGACGACTGCGATGCGCAGCGGCTTGGTGTCGTCATAGGCGGGCTCGGCATCCGGGTCGGCGATGTCCTCGCCGATCAACACCTCGCTGGCGGCGATCTCGTCGCTGTCGTCTTCCTCCTCGCCGAGCGCGCGCTCTTCGCCCAAGGCTTCGACCACCGCATCGCGCAGGTCGGGCATGCCCTGGCCGTGCTCGGCCGAGACCGGGATCGGCTCGCCGAGGCCGAGCTCCCAGGCCTCCAGCAGTCCTCCTTGAGCGCCGCGCGCCTCGGCCTTGTTGGCGACAAGAACCACCGGCTTGCCGGATTTGCGCACGACGTCGGCGAAGGTGCGGTCGTCCGGCATCAGGCCGGATTTGGCATCGACGGTGAAGAAGATGAGGTCGGCCTCGCGAATGGCGATCTCGGTCTGCTGGCGCATGCGGCCGGGCAGCGTCGAAGCGGCCGCATCCTCGAAACCGGCGGTGTCGATGACATCGAAATAAAGATCGTAGAGTTTCGCCGCATGGACGCGGCGGTCGCGCGTGACGCCCGGCGTGTCGTCGACAAGCGCCAGCTTCTTTCCGACCAGCCGATTGAAAAGAGTCGATTTGCCGACGTTAGGCCGGCCGATGATGGCGACTTTGAACGACATCCAGTCTACCGTTTATTTTGCATGTCGTTTGCCCCAAAACCGCTGCGCACTTTTGGGCGACATGCAATCACGACGCGTTGCCCGACCCGCGGATCAGCTCGGACATCAGCTGCGCCCGCTGGCGCACATTGCGCGGGGCAGCCTCGTCCGAAGAGATCTGGTCGAACAGTTTGAGCGCATCGGCCGACTTGCCGTCCTTCCAGGCGGCAAGGCCAAGCGCCTCGCGCGCCGAATGGCGCAGCGGATTGGTGTCGGCGGTGAGCGCCTCGACGCGGCTGGAGACATCGGCGAAGGAGCCGTGGTCGACGAGCAGCAGAGCTGCTCTCAGCCGCGCGATGTCGCGGATGCCGGCGGGGATGGCGTTGTCGGCGGCGACGTCATCGAAATCCTTGACCGCGCCGTCGACGTCGCCCTTGTCGGCCTTGACGGTCGCGGCGCGCATACGGGCGAGCAGCGGATAGGCGCCGTAGCCGTCCTTCTCCAGCTGGTCGAGAGCGGCGATCGCCTCGTCGTTCTTGCCGTCATTGGCGAGCTTGAGGGCCGCCGAGAAGGCGTCGCCCGAGCGGTTGGCGCGGCTCTCGTCCCAGTAGCGGTAGCCGACGACGGCGGCAGTGCCCAGCACGATCAGGATGGCGATGCCCAGAATGGCCGGGCCAAAACGATCCCACAGCGCCTGCGCCTGCTCGCGACGAATCTCTTCGTTGACTTCGCGGATAAAACTGTCGTCCGACATCAATCAAAAACCATTATTGCCCC
>NZ_RZRY01000058.1:0-16699 GCF_003998035.1 Mesorhizobium sp. M2A.F.Ca.ET.039.01.1.1
CGCGAGACGCTCCATCGCCGAACCATCCTTGACCATGACGCCAGCCTCGAACAGGCGCCGGGCCGCCACCACCTGGACGATCGGAACCGCGAGGCCGAGCGCGCACGGGCAGGTGATGATGAGCACGGCGATCGCGATGGTCATGGCGCGGTGCCAATCGCCGGACGCAACCATCCAGCCGAGGAAGGTGACGAAGGCCGCCAGATGGACCACGGGTGCGTAGAGTGCCGATACCCGGTCGGCGATCCGCCTGTAGCGCGAGCGGCCACCCTCGGCGGCTTCCATCAGCCGGATCATTTCCGCCAAGAAGGAATCCTTCGCTGCGGCGCTAGCCTGCATCGTCAGCGGACCCGTCAAGTTCAGCGTGCCGGCCTGGACGTGCGTGCCGGCGCTCACGGCTTTCGGCGCGCTCTCGCCGGAGACGATCGAGCAATCGAGGTCGGAATTCCCGCTGACGATATCGCCGTCGACCGGGATCCGCTCGCCGGCCGCAATGAGCAGGCGCATTCCCCGAGCGAGTTCGGCGACGGGCACGTATTCGCGTATTCCGTCGTCCCGCAGGACCACTGCCCCTCGCGCGGCAAGCCGCGATAGGCCATTGACCGCGGTTCGCGCCCGCTCGCGCATCACGTGATCCAGCGTGCGCCCGATCAGCAGGAAGAAGAGCAGCGACACCGAGGCGTCGAAATAGGCGTGCTCGCCGTGATTGATGGTCTCGTAGAGGCTCATCGTGTAGGCGAGGGAAACGCCCACCGCGATCGGCACGTCCATGTTCATGCGGCCATGGCGCAGCGCGTTCGCAGCCGAGCGAAAGTAGATCCCGCCGGCGAAGGCGAGCGCCGGGATGGCGATCAGCGCGGACAGCCAATGGAACAGATCGCGAGTCGGGCCTTCCGCGCCGGACCAGACCGATACCGAGAGCAGCATGATATTGCCGGCCGCGAAGCCCGCCACGGCGACAGCGCGGATCAGCTCCGAGAGCGTCCTGTCCTTCTCGTGAATTTCCGGGTCGAACAGGTGCGCCTGATAGCCGAGCCGGCCGAGCACGGCGAAGAATGGCGGGACGATGTCGCCGCGCCAGCGGATTGACACACGCTTCGTCGACAGGTTGACGCGAGCGGACACGACATTCTCGACCGAGCCGAGCGCCGCCTCGATCGTCTGAATGCAAGCTCCGCAGTGAACCGTCGGCACCGACAGGTCGGTCTGGTGGATGTCGCCGCCCAGGGAGCGGCTGGCCAACTTGATCTCCTCGCTCGACGGCGATGCGGATGTCGCGGCAGCGACCTCCAACGCCATTTCAGCTCCAGGCGCGCAGCAGCTCATTGCAGGGCTCCATTCGAGATCATGACACGGCGGACATCGCGGAACGGCGACGCCAGCCCGGCATCCGCATCGATCTCCACGATCCAGACGCCGTTCCTGGGCGTGTGCCGGACAGCAAATGCGTCCGCGTTCCCGGCAGTGCCGGCCACCGCGGCAAGTGTCAGGGCTTCGTCCTCGGCCTCGTAGGCCGGGTGGCGGAACAGCACCTTGACGCCGCGCAGCGGCACCGGCTTGCCCTGGCTGTCGACAAGGCTGTAACGGACCTCGCCGGAAGCGACGCTCAGCTTGCCTGTCCAGCCCAGCGCCGCCTGCGCCCTGCCTTTCCTGGCTTCTTCGTTGAACTGCTGGCTTGCGACATAGGTGTTCTCGACGACGAGGCCGGTCCAGCTCTTCTGGGCAAGCGTGGCCATGGTGACATTGACCCCGATCACCACCGCGAAGAACGCCAGAATGGAGACCAACATATGCTTGCCGGTGAACTCGCGCGGCTTCGGCATTTCGGCGCTCATCTGCTGTTCTCCGGGGCATTGAAAGTTGCAGTGTATTCGGCGGTTTCGGAACTTGCCGTGTCGTCGATGCGGAATTCGAAACTCTGCGCCGGCTTCCTGATCTGATCGGCCGGTTGCCGGACGAAGACCTTCAGCGTCTTCAGCCGGTCGGGCTCGACCGGGATGGAGAAGGAGCGGCTCGCGGGCTGGTCGATGCCCACGATGCTCATCTCACCGCCGTCGAGGCCGTGCAGCGTGATCTCGACCGTCCTCGGCTCGGGTATCATGTTGAGCAGCTTGACCGTATAGCCGTTGCGGATCGAGCCGTCCGAGAGCGTCACGAACTGCGGATTGCGATCATGCAGGACGTTGAGCTCCAGCCGTTCGCGCGTCAGCAGCGAACAGACGAGCACCAGGCCGATCGCCGACCACACGCCGAGATAGATGTAGGTGCGCAACCGGAAGATCTTGCCCAGGTGGAAATGTGCCAGGCCGTCGGCGAAGCTGCCGCTCGGCGTCCTCACCAGCGCCGGATTGACCGGGCCGGTGCCTCCGGATGTGGCCAACGCCATGTTGGCGTTGTAGTCAGCCAGCGTCTCGTAGGAGATCAGCCCGCGTTCCCGGCCGAGCTTGTCCATGACGCTGTCGCAGGCGTCGATGCAAAGGGCGCACGTGATGCATTCCAGCTGCTGGCCGTCGCGGATGTCGATTCCCATGGGGCAGACGGCGACACAGGCGTTGCAGTCGACGCAGTCGCCGACCGATTGCCCGGCGGCCGAGGCCTTCTTGGCGTGGCGCGAGCGCGGCTCGCCGCGCCAGTCGTTATACGTCACCGTCAGCGAGTTTTCGTCGAGCATGGCGGCCTGGATGCGCGGCCACGGGCACATATAGGTGCAGACCTGCTCGCGCATCAGCCCGCCGAGCACATAGGTGGTGCCGGTGAGCACCGCGATCGTGGCATAGGCGATGGGCGCCGCCGTGCCGGTGACGACTTCGCCGAGCAGCTTCGGCGCATCGGCGAAGTAGAAGATCCAGGCCCCGCCCGTGGCCACAGCGATGACAAGCCAGATGGCGTGCTTGGAGACGCGCAGGAAAAGCTTGCGGGCGCTCCAGGGAGCGGCGTCCAGCTTCATGCGGGCATTGCGATCGCCCTCAATTGCGCGTTCGACGACAAGGAACAGGTCGACCCAGACTGTCTGGGGGCAGGTATAGCCGCACCAGGCTCGCCCGACCGTCGATGTGATCAGGAAAAGACCGACGCCCGCCATCATCAGAAGGCCGGCGACGTAGTAGAATTCCTGCGGCCAGATTTCGATGAAGAAGAAGTAGAAACGGCGGTTCGCCAGGTCGATGAGAACGGCCTGGTCGGGAGCGAAAGGCCCCCGATCCCAGCGCAGCCAGGGGGTCAGGTAATAGATGCCGAGCGTGATCGCCATCACCAGCCATTTGAACTGGCGGAAACGACCGGAGGCGCGCTTCGGAAAGATTTTCTTGCGCGCGGCGTAGAGCGGCTGTCGCGTCTTCGCGGAGTTGACCGCTTCGGCCTCGAGCCGTTCTACCTGCGACTGATCCAGCACGACGATCTCCAATCACGGCGAAATGATGCCGCCTTCTTTCCGGCAATCTCGCAATCGCGCGGGCGCGTCGCGTTGATGCAGGTCAAATTGAGCCATCAAAAAGCAAGTCGAGGCCCGGCACGGCCGGGCCTCGTCGCTTGAACGGCTGAGGGCCGAGAATAGGCCCCGCTCCTATTCTCCGCCGCCAAGCGAATGGACATAGACAGCCAGCTCCTTGACCGTCGTCTCGCCGAGACGGCCGACCCAGGCAGGCATCACCCCGTTCTTCGGGGCTCGCACCTGGGCAGCAATCGCGGCCTCGCCGGAACCGTGGAGCCAGATGGCATCCGTCAGATCAGGTGCTCCGAGGTCGCGGTTGCCCTTAGCGTTCTCGCCATGGCAGGCGGCGCAATTGTCCGCGAAAACCTTGGCGCCGGGCTCGATCAGACTCTTGTCCTGTACCGGTCCGGAAAGGCTCGCCACATAGGCGCTGACCTGGGCGATCTGTTCCGGCTTGAGCACGTCGGCAAAGGCGGTCATCTCGGACTGACGGGTGTCGGGGTCCGCTGCGAAGCGGATGCCGTGCGTGATCGTCTGCTGGATCTCCTCCGCCTTGCCGCCCCAGAGCCAATCGTCATCGTTGAGGTTCGGAAACCCTGTCGATCCTTGCGCGCCGGAGCCGTGGCACTGCACGCAATTCACCTTGAACGCCGCGCCGCCGGCGGCGACGGCGAACTCGCGCAACGTGTCGTCAGCGGCGATTTCCGAAACGGTCTTGGACTGTATTGCCGTGACGTATTTGGCCTTGGCGGCGTCAGCCGCGGCCATCTCGTTCTTGACGGCATTGCGGCTGGAGAAGCCCAGGACGCCCCTGGTGGCGGAACTCAGCATCGGCCAGGCGGGATAGGCAATCGTGTAAGCGAGCGCCCAGGCCACGGTGATGTAGAAGGTGATCACCCACCAGCGCGGCAGAGGATTGTTGAGCTCCTTGATACCGTCCCATTCATGGCCGGTCGTCGTGATGCCCGAGATTTCGTCGATATGCTCGTTGCTCATGATCAATCGTCCTGGAGAGGAATTTTAGCGGCGTCGTCGGCATGCTTTCTGCCACCCGGACGCAGCGCGAAGACAATGCAGCCGACAAAGAACAAAGCCATGGCAAGCAGGCCCCAACTGTCGGCGAACTCCCGCATCAAGTTGTATTCCATCGGTTGCCCTCCTCAGCGGTAGCCGGCTGCTTCGTCGTAGTTCTTGAAATCGACCAGGGTGCCGAGCATCTGGAGATAGGCTACGAGAGCATCCATCTCGGTGACCTGTTGCGGGTTGCCGTCGAAGTCGCCGATCTTGGCCTTGGGGTAGCGTTTCTCCAGGCCGGTCGTGTCGGCATTGGGATCGGCCTGCGCCGTCAGGTCGGCGTTTGCGTTGGCGACCATGTCGTCGGAGTAGGGCACCCCGACGCGCCTGTTCGCAACCAGATGCGTCGAGAAATCCTTCACCTCGATCGGCGTGTCTTTCAAGAAGGCGTAGTTCGGCATGACCGATTCCGGCACCACGGAGCGCGGGTCGGCAAGATGCTGAACTTGCCAGCTGTTGGAGTAGCGATCGCCGACGCGAGCAAGATCCGGTCCGGTTCGCTTGGATCCCCACTGGAAGGGGTGGTCGTACATCGACTCGGCCGCCAGGCTGTAATGGCCGTAGCGTTCCACCTCGTCGCGGAACGGCCGGATCATCTGGCTGTGGCAGAGATAGCATCCCTCGCGTACATAGATGTTGCGTCCGGCAAGCTCCAGCGGGGTGTAGGGCCGCATGCCCTCGACCTTCTCGATCGTGTTGTCGAGATAGAAGAGCGGCGCGATCTCGACGATGCCGCCAACGGTCACGACCAGCAGGGATCCGACGAGAAGAAGCGTCGCGTTCTTCTCGATCAGCGCGTGTTTGTCTATCAGGCCCATGTCTGGCTCCTTATTCGGCAGGCTGGAGGGCGGGGGCGGAACCCGGCAAAGGCTGCTCTTTGCGCTGGTAGCCACGGATGGTCATGGTGATGTTCCAGGCCATGATCAGCATGCCGGCCAGGTACATGGCGCCGCCCGCGGCGCGCATGATGTAGTAGGGATGCATCGCGGCGACCGTCTCGGCGAAGGAATAGACGAGGAAACCCTGCTCGTCGTATTCGCGCCACATGAGCCCCTGCATGATGCCCGAGACCCACATCACCGCCGCGTAGACAACGATGCCGAGCGTCGCCAGCCAGAAGTGCCAGGTGACGAGGCGCATCGAATAGAGCCGCTCGCGGTTCCAGAGCTTGGGCACCATGTAGTAGATCGCGCCGAAGCTGATCAGGCCGACCCAGCCGAGCGCGCCCGAATGGACGTGGCCGATTGTCCAGTCCGTGTAGTGCGACAGCGAGTTGACCGTCTTGATCGACATCATCGGCCCTTCGAAGGTCGACATGCCGTAGAAGGCGATGGCCGCCACCATCATGCGGACGATCGGGTCGGTGCGGATCTTGTCCCAGGCGCCGGAGAGGGTCATGAGGCCGTTGATCATGCCGCCCCAGGACGGCATCCACAGCATGATCGAGAACACCATGCCGAGCGTCTGCGCCCAGTCGGGCAGGGCGGTGTAATGGAGGTGGTGCGGTCCTGCCCAGATATAGAGGAAGATCAGCGCCCAGAAGTGGATGATCGACAGCCGGTAGGAATAGACCGGGCGGTTCACCTGCTTGGGCACGAAGTAGTACATCATGCCGAGGAAGCCCGCCGTCAGGAAGAAACCGACCGCATTATGGCCGTACCACCACTGCGTCAGCGCGTCCTGAACACCCGAGAATGCCGAGTAGCTCTTCGAGCCGAGGAACGAGACCGGCATCGTCAGGTTGTTGACGACATGCAGCATCGCGATGGTGACGATGAAGGACAGGTAGAACCAGTTGGCGACGTAGATATGCGGTTCCTTGCGCTTCAGAATGGTGCCGAGGAAAAGGATCAGATACGCGACCCAGACGATCGTCAGCCAGAGGTCGACATACCATTCCGGCTCGGCATATTCGCGGCCTTCGGTGATGCCCAGCAGATAGCCGGTCGCGGCCATGAGGATGAACAGCTGATAGCCCCAGAAGACGAACCAGGCGAGATTGCCGCCGAACAGCCTCGCGCGGGACGTGCGCTGCACGACATACATGGATGTGCACAGAAGGGCGTTGCCGCCAAAGGCGAAGATCACACCGGAGGTATGAAGCGGCCGCAGCCGGCCGAAATTGAACCAGGGCCCGATGTTAAGCTGAGGGTATGCAAGCTCCAGCGCGATGATCAAGCCGACCAGCATGCCGACGACGCCCCAGAACACCGTCGCAATGGCGCCGTAGCGGATCGGACCATCCATGTAGGCGGATGGGTCGATCGGCGCCGCGGGCTTGAAATCCGTAGTGCGCAGCAGGACCGCGGTGAATCCAGCCACGGCCAAGAACAAAACCCACATGTGCTGGCGAAAAGGTTCATCCACCCCGAAGCCGGCGGCTACGAGGGCGCCAAAGGCGAACAGGCTTAGAAGGACGATCTCCGTGCCAAATTTCATCGCAAGTCCCCGATCTCGTCTCGAAAGTTCCGGCGGAAATACCCGCCCGAGGCACCTTTTCGAGATTTCCCGGCCCCCCGGCCTTGATCCAGGTCAAACGCGCACTGCTTTTATTTGGAGGGCGTCGGAAACTGATCCCGCTTCAGGCAGGGACGCCAGCGAAACGACCTGCAAGGCCGAACCTTGGGGTCATGGTGAGGTCAAGCAAGCGAAGGCTCGCAGGAGGATCGTCGCCGGTCAGTCGCCGCAGCGTTCCTCGAGCTGAGCCATGCTTGCGAGGCTGATCTGCCGCTTGTTGACGATCCGGATCGTGCCGTCGGACCGCAACCTGGACAGTTCCCGGCTGACCGTCTCGATGGTCAACCCGAGAAAATCGGCGATATCGGTGCGTGTCAGCGGCAGGTCGAAGCTTATCGGGCTCGCCGGATGGTGCGCGGGATTGGTGTTTCTGGCGACCATGAGGAGGAAGCTTGCGACCTTCTCGGACGCGGTCTTGCGCCCCAGCGCCGCCATCCAGTCGCGTGCTTCGTCGAGCTCGTTCAGCGTATGCTTCAGCAGCAGACGTCCAAGCTCCGGCATCTCGTTTGCCATCCGATCGATGATTGCCTTTGGAAACGAGCAGAGCGCCACATTCGTCAAGGCTTCGGCCCTGATCGGCTTCTTTGCCTCGAACGGCCTGCCCAGGAAATCGGGCGCGAAATGGAACCCGACAATCTGCTGACGACCATCCGAGAGATTTCTCGTGAGCTTGACCACGCCGGACAGAAGATTGGAGTAGGTTCCGTCGTCGGGCAGTTCCGTGCCTGCCGGAACCTCATGCCTGGAGGAGGCTTTGGCCAACTCGGCGAGTTGGCGGGCGTTGAAGGCGCCGCATAATCCATCCTGCCGCGCTTCGCAGGATTTGCAAATTGCGGGGACGTCTGCTTGCTGAACATCCTGTCTGGCGGTCATTGCGACGCCCGTGGTCAAATAGGAGCGGCAATCTGCCCGGGTTTTGACCTGAGTCGCCTTGATCGAGATCAAGGTTTTGCCGGCGTCGTTCGGGCAGTTTGACCGTCATGACCCCGCCCGCCGCTCCCATCGATCCGCCGCGCCCAGCTCCGACCGTGAGCCCTGGCGACAACGTGCCGCGTTACACGAGCTATCCGACGGCGCCGCATTTTCATCCGGGCGTTGACGCGGTCACGGTTCGCGGGTGGATTGACGCGCTCGAAGGCGATGACGAGATATCGCTGTATCTCCATATTCCCTATTGCGATCGGCTGTGCTGGTTCTGTGCCTGCCATACCAAGCAGACACGTCACTATGCGCCCGTGGCCACTTTCCTTCGCTCCCTCCACAAGGAGATCGAAACGGTCGGCCTCGTCAGCGGCCGCGGCAGGGTCCGCGCCGTTCATTTCGGTGGCGGCTCCCCGACAATGCTGAAGCCCGACGACATCCTCATGCTCGGAAAGGCGTTGCGGGATCAATTCGACTTCCTCGGCGATGCCAGCCTCAGCGTCGAGATCGACCCCAATGACATGGACGAGGGTCGGCTGGACGCGTTTGCCGCGATCGGCATGACAAGGGCGAGCCTGGGTGTCCAGGATTTCGATCCCAAGGTGCAGAAGGCGATCAATCGCGAGCAGAGTTTCGCGCTGACCAAGAGCATTGTCGATGCGGTGCGGGCGCGGGGCGTCACGTCCGTCAACCTCGACCTGCTTTACGGCCTGCCGCATCAGACCGGCAAGAGCGTCGCGGCGACCGTTGCCCAGGCGCTGACCTTGGCGCCGGACAGGCTTGCCCTGTTCGGCTACGCGCATGTGCCGTGGTTCAAGAAGCATCAGACGATGATCGATGAAGCCTGGCTGCCCGATTCCGTCGCGCGCCTGGCGCAGTCACAGCTTGCCGCGCAGCTGATTGTCGATGCCGGCTACGAGGCATTGGGATTGGACCATTTCGCGAAGCCCGGGGACACGCTGGCGGTTGCCGCCCGCGCCGGCAAGATCCGCCGCAATTTCCAGGGCTACACCGAGGACCAGTGCGAAACCCTGATCGGTCTCGGCCCCTCGTCGATCAGCCGGTATCGCCAGGGCCATGCACAAAACATCGTTGCGACGGGTGAATACCAGAAAGCCGTGGATTCGGGAGAGCTGGCGATAACGCGCGGCATAGAATTCAGCGTCGAAGATGAGGCGCGTGGCTGGGTCATCGAGCGCCTGATGTGCAACTTCGCCTTCTCGGCGGTGGAGCTTGTCGACCGCTTTGGAAATGTCGGCCAAAGGCTGCTTTGCGAAGCGAGCCGACTGGCCATCGGCGGGGCGGGCCAGCTTCTTCGGCTGGAAGGCGAGAACTTCGTCGTGCCGGCGGCAAGCCGTCCGCTTGTCCGCACGGTGGCGGCGAAATTCGACAAATACCTCAGCAACGGAACCGGCAGGCATTCGGTGGCGGTTTGAATAGGCTTCAGTTTGAATAGGCTTCAGGTGGGGGGTCAGAAATGCTCGCCCACCCTGAACGGCCCGACACGGGTCCCGGCCGCGATCAGATAGGCTGTCGACCAGCCGATCAGCAGAAAGCCGTTGATGCCTTCCAGGGCCGCCAGCACGCGCCAGCCATGAGCCGGCACGACATCGCCATATCCGACCGTCGAAAAGGTGATGGTCGAAAAGTAAAGCGCCGTCTCGAAATCGCTGAAGATTCCGAGCAGCCGGTAGATCCCGGCCCATAGCCAGACTTCCGCCGTCATGACAGCGAAAAGCCCCATCACGACCGTGATCATGGCGATGACCCGGCTGCGCCTCCCGTGCATCCGGAACAGCGCAACGAGTCGGGACATCACGTAAGTGATCGCGATAAGGCCGAAAGTGTGGATCAGGACCGTCAGGCTGATGACGATCGTGCCGACGAAAAGATTGAGGATCATCGCGGAAATCAGGGGCTTGAACAGCTACAGTCCATCACAGTCCATGTGCGGAATCAAACCGGATGTCAGCTCGGTGGATTGCTCCCTGCTTGCCGGTCACTTGGAGCAAGGAAACGGCGAAACCGCTCCATCCCCGCGTTTTAGAAAATTGCGAACGAACAGCTATGGCGAGGGGTGCGAACCTGACCGCTCACACTTTTCCCGAAACGTCTCTGGCGGCAGGGCCGAGGTGGAAGAACATGGCGAGCCTGAGGCTCGTCGCTATCCTTTCCGCTCGCTCGACGAACACCGCCGCGATCTCGGGAGCGAACAGGCGGGATGCCGTCTCGCCGAAGAGAGCCAGCCAAATCCCGAAGTCTGCTTCGGTCACGTCCTTGAGCTTCAGATGGGCCGGCACAGGTCGGCCATGGTAGTCGCCGCTCTTCAAGATGACGGAACACCAGAAGTCCGTCATCTTCTCCAGATGGGGCTCCCAGTCAACGGCGATTTCCCGGGCGAAGATAGGCCCGAGCCGCTCATCCTTTCTCACCCTGGAATAGAACTCGCGCACCAGCACCCCGATCGAGGCCCGGTCCACGCCGGGGCGGGCCAGGGGCTGTTCGGCGACGGGGCGCACTCTGTCAAGCAGGGCCGGCTTCGAAGTCATCTAAGTTCCTTTTTGTGGGGCAGTCAGGTGAGGCCCAATCGGCGAAGCGCGGCCTGCAGGAAGTCGCCGCGTTCATGGACCAGGCGAAACCCGAGATTGTCCGGCGGAGTTCCGACCGCGCAGCCGCCGCTTTTGCCGTCGCGGATGAAGTTCGACATGTAGGTGCGGTGGAACCCCTCCACAACGTGCACGCCGCAATTGGTGAGCGAACTGGCAACGCCATCGCTGGTCATCGTCACATGGGCGTAGCAGGTCGATGTCCATTCCCAGACATTGCCGGCAATATCCGCAACGCCCTTTGAGTTGATTCCGAATGCCCCGAGAGGACGCGGTTCAGGATCCGCTTTACGGCCGAGCGCCGCCTCGTTGCGGTATTGGGTGAGCCATCGCCTCGCCGGATCCGCCGGGTCGCCGTCGCCCCCCTCGATGTCGGGCCGAAACCGCTCGCTAGCTGCATAGGCCCACTCTACGTTGGTGGGCAGCCGCCAGGTTTCACCCGTTTTTGCCGACAGCCAATTCGCGTAAGCCTGGGCATCGAGGAAGCTGACGCCCGTCACCGGAACGTTGCCGACGAGACGCGAGTCGGCAGGTTTGCAGGCGCCGTCCGAAACGCAAAGGTCATAGTCCGACGCCGTCACCTGGAACTTCATGATTTCCAGTGGCGTGTCGATGGTTTCCTTCGCCACGGGTGCGGGTACGGGATGATTGTCCCGGAGGAACTCACCAGGCTGCGGATTTTCGAGTGATCCGGGCGCCAGGGCGACCAGCTTCGCCACGGCAGCTGGAACCCGCGAGGGCGTCGCCCCGTCGATCGCATTGCTGACGCCGAGAGCGATGAGGGCGGCGGCCGCGATCGTTCCCAATGTGAAGACAGGATCGAAGGACATGCTCAAGCTCCGCTAGCGGCTGCGACCCGCCGATATCGCCGGCGGGTCGCAGGTCGATCGACCTTCTATGAGGCAATCGCCTTGGGAGCCTCGACCTGCATCATCAGATCGTCGTCCCATTTTCCGTCCACCGTGAAGTGCGCAGTCGCGCCGAGCTCTACGGCCTCGATGAGATTGTGATTGACGTAGGCGTAGACGCCCGGCTGCCGGAACGCGTAGAGCGCCGCGCCCGCCGATCCACCCCGGATGAACCAAGTTTCGAGATCCTTGGCGGGGGGATTGCCGAACTTTCCGTGTTCCCAGACGAAGTCGCCATGGCCGCCGATCAGGTGCGGACGGGTGTCGCGATTGGCCTGCGAGTGGACGATGAGCACCGTCTCTCCGACCTTGGCCTTCATGGCGTTTTCGCCGGTCAGCGATCCAGCCTTGCCGTTGAAAACGACATGCGTCGGGACAAGGCCGCGCATCACTTTCACGGTGTCGTCGTAGTTGTCGCCGGCCGAGTCGTACTTCTTGAACTTTCCCTGCTCGTCGCGCGGGATGTAGAAGTCGTTCTCGCCGATATAGTAAATGCGGTCGTAGCGTACGGGCTTGCCCTTTTCGTCCCTCAGGCCATCGCGCGGCAGGACCATCACCGCCCCGCTCATCCCCGACACCACGTGCCAGGGGATCATCGCCCCGCCAGGTGCGCAATGATAGACGAATGTGCCGGACCGGGTCGCCTTGAAGCGCAGCGTCACCTGCTCGCCGGGGTTGATCAGCGTCAGCGCACCGCCGCCGAGCCCGCCGGTCGCCGCATGGAAGTCGATATTGTGGGCGAGCGTGTTGGTGTCGGGGTTGATCAAGGTCAGCTCGAGATAGTCGCCCTCATGCACGACCATGAGCGGGCCCGGAATGGAACCGTTGTAGGTCATGGCGTTGAGCTGAGTGCCGTCGGCGTCGATGACCATCGGCTTCTCTTCGATCTTCATGGTGAACTCGACGATCTTGGGGCCGCCCTTGCCCACCTGGTCGTGAGCGTGCACGAAAGGCGGCGCGACAAGCGTGACCTTTTCGCGCGGCAGCTCTGCCACATCCGTCACGGCCGCCATCGCCGGCGTCGAGCCGATGGCGGCAACAGCGGCGGCGGTAAGAACAGAACCCAGCAAAGCTTCGCGTCTCGTAAGCATCATAACCTCTCCTCATTTCAATCATTTCGATATCGTCAGAATATCGACTTCGAAAATCTCGTCTTTGCGCTTGCGCAAACCTGTGACAGGTGCAGTTGCTCTTTGTTGAGGAGTTTGCTTCTACAGGAAGGCCAGATAGGCACACCGCGCACACGCGGCCGACAAAAAGATGGCCGGGCAGGACCTCTCCCAAGGTCTGCCCGGCCCGTGCCTCCGGCCCGCCATTGCCGGAGGCAGCCCCCCATGCTGTCGGATCAGTTCGAAGCGGCTTTGGTCGCCTCGGCGAACAGCTCGGCAAAGACGGGCTTTGCCTTGCCGATCTGTTTGACGGCTTCTGCCGCCTCCAGGTTGACCGGCTTGCCGACGACGATCAGCGCCACCATGCCCATGCCGTAGTGGGGAGCGCATTTCACGCCATAGACACCTTCCTTGGTGAGGGTGACCGTGATCTCCTCGCTCGCCTTGCCCTTGAAGGGCTCGGCGCCGTCCGGAAGCATTCCATTGATGACCTCGGCATTGTGGGTCTTGTCGGTCGGCACAAACTTGATCGTGTCGCCGGGCGCCGCCCGGACGAAGTTGGGCTGGAAGACCATCGCGCCCTTTTCACCCTTGTTCAGCATCTGGACGACATGTTCTTCGGCATTCGCGGCGCCGGCCATCGAGAGCAACGCGACCGCCGCGGCAATGAGGGGCAGTTTCATCGGAGAGTTCCTTTCTTGTTTCACCACGGCATCTACCGTCGCGCGCTTTTAGATCGTCGGAGGACGTGGCGATTTGCGCTAGCTCAAATGCCGCGACGAAAGTGATGGCGCGGAACATGATGGTCAGTGTCGGCCCAAGCGTTCATTCAGCGTTGTTACGCGCTTGCCGGCGTGGCCGCGTGAGCATTCCGCCAAAGAACACGGCGTAGCCGACGAAAGCGGTAACCCATAGCGCCGCCGAGACATGCAGGAGGATCGGAGCGCCGGGAGCCATGGCCGCAGCTATGCGCAGGATGGCAGCGATGACGATCGCAACGAAGATCGCACGCGTTCCGGCGCCTGCCGCCAGTTCGCGGCCTGTGTAGCCGAGAGAGGCGCGGGTCATCACGGCCAGCGTCATGCAGGCCACCGCTCCAACGGCAAATGCGTGAATGCCCGCCGCCGCTGGAACGACACCTGGTGCGAGGACGGTCAGTCCGGCAAGCAGCAGGCCTAGCGGCGCAAAGACGAAGGCAATATGCAGGATCAGCACCAACGGATCGCCCAGTGTCCGATCGCCCGCCCAGCGGGCAAGCCGAACACTATTGAAGACCGCTCCCGCGATCAGAAGCGCGCCGGTTGCAAGACTGGCGGGAAAGAAGGTCCAGGCCGCGAGGCCGACGGCGGACAGCGCGATCGTTCCGATGTCGAACTTGCCAAATGATGCCGGAATCCGGCCGGGGTTCTCGCGCACCAGCCAATTGCGGGTGAAGCTGGGGACTATTCGCCCGCCTACGATCATGATGAGGACGACGACCGCTCCAAGACCCAGGCGGCGGCTCATGTCGGAGATGCCTTGGTAATGCGCTTCAACATGAAATATGACGTTTGCCGCAAATAGGGTCGCGACTGGCAGCAGCACCTTGAGGTTCCGCCAGTTCCGTCCGGCGATGATCTCCGTTGTGGCGGCCGCAACCACCGCTAGAAGAAAAGAGCAGTCTATGGCCGCGCTCAGCAGCCATCCGGTTTCCGCGGAAAGGAACACGGCCGCCCGACCGGCAACCCAGAGCAACACCAGCGCAAGGAGGCGAAAGTCCTGAACGGGAAGCCGGCCGGTCCAGTTCGGAATTGCGGTCAGCAGGAAGCCGGTCACGACCGCCGGCAGGTAGCCGAAAAGCAACTCATGAATATGCCAGTCCACGGGCAGGAATGTGCTGAAGGTTACCAGCCTGCCGTAATAGAGGGGCAGCCACAGCAGCATCGCAATGGCGGCCTGGAGCGAGCCCAGAAGGAAGAATGGCCGGAACCCGTAGGAGAGAATTGCCGGATAGGCGCTTGGCCGCGTCCGTGGAATTGCCATGACATGCCCCATTGAAAACCAGGCAAGACGCCTGCTGGGCCGCTTTTATCCGGGCTCTGAGGTCCGGAATTTGCCTCAGCGCAAACAAGGGAGTGATCGCCTTGCCACACCGAGGGGGAGGCTTCACTTGTCGACGGGCGGTCGTCCGTGACACAGTCAGGCAGAGCCTGAACGCATCGCAGCGTTGAAGTTGGGGAGGAAGGCAGTTGGCAAGCCTTGATCGATCGCTGATTGCCGGACTGCCTGTCTTCGAGGGGATCGCCTCCGCGGACCTGGATCGCATAATCGGACAGGCAAGGTCCATTCGCATCGCCAAGGATCAGCCGGTTTTCGAGCAGGAGCAGGAGGCCCATTCGTTCTTCCTTCTGCTCGACGGCCATGTGCGCGTGGTGAAATCGACTCCGGATGGTCATGAGGTGACCGTGCGATACATAAGCCCGGGCGAATTGATGGGGATCGCCAGCGCGCTGGGCCGGACGACCTATCCGGCGAATGCCCTTGCGGCGGTCGATTGCGTGGCGCTCGCCTGGCCGAGCCAGCTCTGGGCTACATTCGCGGCGAGCTACCCGAGCTTCAGCGCCAATGCCTACAAGGCGGTGGGAATAAGGCTGCAGGATGCTCATGCTCGCGTCATCGAGATGTCCACCGAGCAGGTGGAGCAGCGCGTTGCGCATGCCTTGCTGAAGCTGATCAAGCAGTCGGGGAAAAAGACCGAGGCAGGCATCATGATCGACTTCCCCATTTCACGCCAAGACGTTGCCGAGATGACAGGCACCACGCTTCACACGGTCAGCCGGCTGCTTTCCGCCTGGGAAGACCAGGGGTTGGTCAAGAGCGGGCGACAAAGGGTGGTCGTGGTCGAACCCCATCGCCTCCTCGTCATCGCTGAAGGCCGCTCGGCAAAGGGCTAGCCCGCTCCGCCGGCGTCGATGGCCGCCTCCAGGTCGCAGCGAAGCTGATCCTCGTCCAGGTCATGCTCGCGTGCCGCGTCCGAAACGGTGTGGAAGGAAGCGATCGGGCAGCCGACGCACAACATTCCGTGCTGGAGGACGACACGAACAGCCGCCGGCGCCTCGCGCATGATCCCATCCATCGTCGCATCGTCATTCAATTTGCGTTTCATCTTGTCTGTCCGCATTTTGCGAACAACTATCCTGACGGGTCTTTTCAATGCGTTAGTTGCTCTGAAGCAAAGAAGCCGCTGTCTTGTCTCGCGTGATGCAGTTTTGTGATGCTGTTTGGAGCCGCGGCCGGCTTGCCTCGGCATTTTGCGATGGATCAAAGCCCGCCGGCCCCCTGCCGGATAGATCGAAGGCGCACCCGGTCCTGACATGGACCGGTCATGAACCGGTGGCAGCGTTGATGCGTTGTGTTTCATCCGCATCGGTTCAACCCAGCGAAGGAGTCGGAAATGACCGAGCATCCCAGCGCCAATCGTTTGTCCGCGCAGGAACTGCAAGACATCGATGCCTACTGGCGTGCCGCCAACTACCTGACCATCGGGCAGATCTATCTGCTCGACAATCCGCTGCTTCGCGAACCCCTTCGGCTGGAGCATGTCAAGCCAAGGCTGCTCGGCCACTGGGGGACCTCGCCTGGTCTCAGCTTCATCTATGCGCATCTCAATCGTGCCATCAAGCAACGCGACGCCAATGTCATCTATGTCTGCGGTCCCGGCCATGGCGGGCCGGCGATGGTGGCCAACACCTATCTCGAGGGCACCTACAGCGAGACCAATCCGGACATTGCGCTGGGCGAGGCCGGAATGAAGAAGCTCTTCCGCCAGTTCTCGTTTCCTGGCGGCATCCCGAGCCATGCGGCGCCTGATGTGCCCGGCTCGATCCATGAAGGCGGCGAGCTTGGCTACGCCCTCTCGCACGCTTATGGAGCGGCCTTCGACAACCCGGACCTTGTCGTCGCCTGCGTCGTCGGCGACGGCGAGGCGGAAACCGGGCCGCTCGCCACCTCCTGGCATTCCAACAAGTTCCTCAACCCGGCGCTTGACGGCGCGGTGCTGCCGATCCTCCACCTCAACGGCTACAAGATCGCCAATCCCACCATTCTGGCCCGTATCCCCGAGGAAGAGCTGCGTGCGCTGTTCGTCGGCTATGG
>NZ_RZRY01000590.1:0-3899 GCF_003998035.1 Mesorhizobium sp. M2A.F.Ca.ET.039.01.1.1
GATGCACCAGGCCTCAATTACCGCCACTATAACATCGGCTCCGGCTCCAGCCAGACCATCGGCGAGATCATCGGCTGGGCAAGGGAGCGCGTGCCGGGACTGAAGGCCGAGGTGACGCCGGGCGAAGACACCAATATCGTCCAGGATGTGACGCTGAAAGGCGGGATGTGGGGCGCCTATGACATCGCCCGCATCATGCGCGACACGGAATGGCGGCCGCGCCCCGGCAAGGAAGCCTTTCACGCCTACATGGATTGGATTGCTGCCAACGAGAATTGAGCCAACGAGATCAGAGGAGACCAGCCGATGCCGACCGATCCGCAGCAAGCGCAGCAGCCGCGCGACTTTGTCGGCTACGGCCCTCACCCGCCCTTCGTCACCTGGCCGGGCGGCGCCAAGCTCGCCGTCAACCTCGTGCTCAACTACGAGGAAGGGTCGGAGTACAACTGGCTGGAAGACGGCCGCAACGACAATTGGGGCGAATACAATCTCACCGGCAGCATGCCGGTGCGCGACCTCGGCACCGAGACGCATTACGAATATGGCAGCCGTGCCGGCGTCTGGCGCCTGGCCAGGCTCTTCGACCGCTACGACATTCCGGTCACCTTTTCCGCCTGCGCCGTGGCGCTAGAGCGCAATCCGCCTCTGGTCGAGTGGATGAAAGCGCGAAGGCACGACCTGATGGGGCATGGCCTGCGCTGGATCGACTACACGGTGATGGAGCGAGATGAGGAAGAACGCCATCTGCACGAGGCGATTGCTCTCTACGAAAGGCTGCTTGGGAAGCGCCCATTGGGTTGGAACTGCCGCTCGCTGCCCAGCGTCAACACCCGCGACCTGCTGGTCGAGGAAGGCGGCTTCCTCTACCACTCCGATCCCTGCAATGACGACCTGCCCTATTTCCTTGACCACCGGGACACGGAAATCCTGGTCGTCCCTTACTCAAAGGCGCTCAACGACAGCCGCTACCTTGTGGCGCCCGGCTACAGCAATCCGCGCGACTTCGCCGAGGATTGCCGCTCGGCCATCGACTATATGCTCTCCGAAGCCGACGACACCGGCGGCCGCATGCTGACCATCGGCATCCACGCCCGGTGGACGGGCCAGCCGAACCGCGCCTCGGGCCTGCGCGAGGTCATCGAGCATGTCAAGCAAAGCGACGGCGCCGCCTTCATGCGCCGCGAGGATATTGCGCGCTTCTGGCATGCCAATCATGCTCGCTTCGAGCAGCGCGGCTGAGGGAGCGCAACGACTTGTTCGAGACGCTGATCCGCAGCGCAATGGCGGTCAACGCCGAGGGATTGAGCCGCTGCGATGTCGGTATCGCCGCGGGCAAGGTCGTAGCGCTGATTGCACCCGGGGAAGCCGCTGAAGCCAGAACCGTCATCGACGCTTCCGGCTGTTTCCTGTTGCCCGGTCTCGTGGATGCGCACGCGCATTTGCGCGAGCCTGGGCTGACGCATAAGGAGGACTTTTCCTCGGGCACCCATGCGGCGGCGCTCGGTGGCGTGACCACCGTGCTCGACATGCCGACCGACGAGCCTTGGACGGCCACGGCCGAGCAACTCGCCGACAAAATGGCGATCGCAGAAGGCCGCATCCATGCCGATGTCGGCCTGCAGGCCGTGGTCAGCCGCGATCTGTTGCTCATCCCTCGCCTCCTCGACCACGCGCCGGTCTCGTTCGAGCTCTTTACCGCCGACGTGCCGGACGGATTCCTGTTTGCAACGCTCGACAGCGTCGCCCAGGCGCTGAAAGCGTTCGCCGGCGCCGATACGCTGGTCGGCATCTCGCCCGGCGACCAGTCGATCCTGGCCGGCAGCTCCGCGCGCGACCGCTCGCGCAGCATCGCCGCCTTCCTGGACAGCCGGCCGCCGCTCGCGGAGGCCAACGGCATCGCTCGCGCCCTTGTCGCCGCAGCATCGGCTGAGGCGAAGGTCCATGTCCGGCAGATCAACTCCGAACTCGGCGTCGAGACCTGGAGCCGGCTGCGCGGCATGGCCGACGCAAGCGTCGAGACCACGCCACAGAATCTGTTCTTCACGGCGCAGGATTACGAGGTGCAAGGCCCCAATCTGAAGGCTTCACCACCCTTGCGCTCGCCGCACGATGTCGATGCGCTGCGCGCCGCGCTGGGTGCCGGGCTGATCGACGTCGTCGCCACCGATCATGCCCCGCACGCTCCTGCCGAGAAGGCGGCGCCCTATGCGGCTTTCGCTGACATCCCGGGCGGCATGCCGGGACTGCAGACGCTGCTTCCCACCATGCTGAGGCTGGTGGACGAAGGGCTTATCGCCTTGCCCGACCTGGTGCGCATGTGCGCCCGCAACCCGGCCGAGCGCTTCGGCCTCGGCCGGCGCAAGGGACGCATTGCCGCCGGATACGACGCCGATCTGCTCATCCTCGATCCGCGCCGATCCAGCACCGTCGCCAATGGCGATCAGGTGTCGCGGGCGGGCTACACGCCTTTCGACGGCTGGACCGTCAAAGCGCGACTGATCAACGTCTTCCTGCGCGGCCGCGAGATCGTGCGCGACGGGCGGCTGGTCGGTCCGGCGCAAGGCAAGATCGTCACGAGGGAGAGCTGAACACCATGGCCCTGCTTGCCAACAAAACGGCCATCGTTACCGGGGCGAGTTCCGGCATCGGCCGCGCTATCGCGCTCAAATTCGCCGCCGAGGGCGCCAACGTCGTAATTGCCGATACGGTGGAGCAGCCGATCGAGGGCGGAGAGAGCACAGTCGAGTTGATCCGCTCCGCCGGCGGCAATGCCGTCTACATGAAGACCGACATCTCGGACTGGAATGCCGTCGACGCGCTTGTCGGCGCAACCGTCGATCGCTTCGGTCGGCTCGACGTGATGGTCAACAATGCCGCGATCTACACCAGCACCAACCTGGTCGAGACCACGCCGGAACAATGGAACCGCGTCATCGGCGTCAATCTGACGGGTTCTTTCTACTGCAACAAACGCGCCGTCACGCAGATGCTCACCCAGGCGCCGGTCAACGAGGTGCGCGGCCGCATCATCAACATCTCCTCGCAGCACGGCATGGTCGCCTGTCCCGGCGACCTTGCCTATTCGGTAAGCAAGGGCGGCATCGTGCAGATGACGCGGCAGATCGCCGTCGACCATGCCGACGACCTGATCGTCTGCAACGCCATCGCGCCGGGCAAGATCATCACCGGCAAGCCGGGCGTCGCCAACGACCCCGATGCGCTCGACTATTCGCGCCGCCGTACGCCCTGGCCACGGCTCGGGCATCCGCACGACGTGGCGGGCGCGGCGCTATTTCTCGCCAGCGACATGGCGAGCTACGTCACCGGCATCAACCTGATGGTGGACGGCGGCTGGATGGCGGGCTGACAAGCGGGCCCCGGCGCGAAATCCCTTGACAGGAACCTTTGCGGAAAACGCTCGTTGACCCTGCTGCGAGGGGGTCAACGATATCTGGGACCCGTTGCCTTGGACGCCAAAACTGAAAGAAAAGAGCGCGAACCCGCTCCCGCCGAGAAAACGCGGGCTCGGCCCCGGGCCGAGCGACGCCCGCCGGACGACGAAAAACGCGTGGAAAACAAGCGCGCGGACGATACGCGCACACAAGACGCGCAGGGGAATGACAGTCCGTCCGACAGCAACAAGCTCGGCCCCATCAGACGCCATCCCTACATAGCGGCGATCATCGCCATCCTCATCCTGCTGGTGATCGCGGCGGTGGTCATCTGGTGGCTCAACGCGCGCCACTATGAATGGACCGACGACGCCTTCATCGACGCCCGCACGGTGACGGTCGGCGCGGAAATTGCCGGGCGCATCACCGATGTCGCCGTCACCGACAACCAGCCGGTCGAGGCCGGCGCGGTGCTTCTGCGCATCGACGACAGCGACTATCAGGCCT
>NZ_RZRY01000591.1:0-3894 GCF_003998035.1 Mesorhizobium sp. M2A.F.Ca.ET.039.01.1.1
GGGTCGAGCTTGGCGAACATGTCGCGCGCCTTATCCTCGTCGGACGGCGTGCCGCCAAGCGGCGACAGGAAATCCGGCGCCAACGCCACGAAATCTTCCAACGCCACGCGTCGGGCGACATCGCGGATATGCGGATTGAGGCCCCGGTTCTCATGGATGACGATGACCGTGCCGAGCTTGCCCGACTGGTCGGCCGGCTTGACCAGATGGGCTTTCATCTCGCCGCTCGAGCCCTGATAGGTGATGTCCTCGCCCTTAACGCGGCTGTCGTCCTCGGCGACGATCGCCGCCTGGGCGTAATTGGCAGCGAGCATCGGCGCGATCGCCGCTGCCGCGGCGCCCGAGCCCGCCAGCCTCGTCAGCTGCTCCATGAAGCGGCGCCGGTCGAGCGTCAGATGCGTGTATTCGTCATAGGCGTCGATCATCGCCTGAGTGATGACGGGCTTGGCAACGGGTTCTGTCATGGCTGTCCTCAACGAAGTGCATGTCGCCCAAAAATGCGCAGCGGTTTTGGGACAACGACATGCATCAGCAACAACCCAAAGCGCGACACGGGAATCCATTTTCGACATGGCGCGCTTCAGGCGGGTGATCCGCAAGATAGGGTCGAGAGCTGCAGGGTCCAGTCACGCCGGGGTGACGATCCTGCGAGGGATTCCTGGCGGAGCGGTGCGCCGGGGAGCCAGCTTAATTCATCACATTTTGGTCATTTCCGAAAGGCTTGATGGTGCTGTCACATTAGGAGGCGAAGTTGCCAGAGCCGCCTTGCCGATACGAATGACGAAAGGGGAATGCCATGAACGTCCAGGACATCATCAACACCGTTTCCTCGAAGGCCGGCCTCGATGAGCCGACCACCGAGAAGGTCGTCGGCACCATCTTCTCCGTGCTCGAGCACGAGGCGGAAGGCACCAGCGTTTCATCTTTCTTCGCCCAGATCCCCGGCGCCGACGCGCTAGCCCAGAAATATGACGTGATGGCCGCCGGCGCGGCGGCCAATTCGGGTGGCGGCCTCCTGTCGTCGCTGCAGGGCGCGCTTGGCGGCGTGCTCGGCGAAAAGGCCGGCGCGCTGATCAAACGGCATCGCGGCGCTTAAAGCGTCCGGCCTCGACATGGCGCAGATCCAACAGGCCGGCGAGACCTTGATCAAGCAGGCCGAAGCCGCCGCCGGCCCCGATCTCACCAACCAGGTGCTGGACCAGGTGCCCAGCCTGCGGGGCCATCTCGGGCTTTGAAGCCCGACGCGTCCCCTCACTTGGGCAGCGTGTAGGCCATCACATAGTCACCCGGCTTGGTGCCGACCGAGCCGTGGCCGCCGGCGACGATGACGACGAACTGGCGGCCGTCGGCCACCGTGTAGGTCATCGGCGGCGCCTGCCCGCCCGCCGGCAGCCTCGCCTGCCAGAGCTGCCTGCCGGTGGTGAGGTCGTAGGCGCGCAGATAGTCGTCGACCGCCGCGCCCAGGAAAGCGACTCCGCCCGCCGTGATCATCGGTCCGCCGATGCCAGGAACGCCGACCTTGAGCGGCAACGGCAGCGGCGTCATGTCATAGACGGTGCCGTTGCGGTGCTGGTAGGCGATGTTTCCGGTCTTCAGGTCGACGCCGGCGACATAGCCCCAGGGCGGCGCCTGGCAGGGGATGCCGAGCGGCGACAGGAACGGCCCCATCACCACCGCGTAAGGCGCGCCCTCGTTGCGGTTCAGCCCCTGCTCGCTGCCCTTGGTATCGCCCGGCGGCGGCACGTCCGCGCGCGGGATGAGCTTGGACGTGAACGCCAGGTAAGTCGGCATGCCGAACATCACCTGCCGCACCGGATCGACCGCGACGCCGCCCCAGTTGAAGACGCCGAAATTGCCGGGATAGATCAGCGAGCCCTGCAGCGAGGGCGGCGTGTAGCGCCCCTCATAGCGCAATTTCTTCAACTCGATCCGGCAGGCCAGCTGATCGAATAGGGTGATGCCCCACATGTCGGCCCCGGTCAGCGGCTTCGGATTGAAGGAAAGGTCGGAGGCCGGCTGTGTCGGCGAGGCATGAACGCCCTCGATCGCGCCGCCGGGCGCCGGCACGTCCTTGACCGGAATGATCGGCTCGCCCGTGCGCCGGTCGAGGACGTAGAGGTCGCCCTGCTTGGTCGGCTCGACCAGCGCCGGCACGATGCCGTTTGCCGTCGTGATATCGACCAGCGACGGCTGCGCCGGCACGTCCATGTCCCACAGATCGTGATGCACGGTCTGCCGCACCCACCGCAATTGCCCGGTGTTGAGATCGAGCGCGGTAATCGAGGAGGACAACTTCTCGACACTGGCGCTGCGGCCCATGCCGAGCTGGTCCGGCGTCTGGTTGCCGAGCGGCACGTAAAGCAGCCCGAGCTTCTCGTCGGCGCTGGCGGTCGACCACATGTTGGGCGAGTTGTGGGTGTAGGTCTGCCCGGCGGGCAGCGGCGTCGTCACATCCGGATTGCCGGAATCCCAGTTCCACAGCAGCGCGCCGGTGTCGACGTCGAAGGCACGGATGACGCCCGACGGCTCCTCGGTCGAGTAATTGTCGTTGACCGCGCCGCCGACGATGATCTTGCCGGCGACGATCAGCGGCGCCGAGGTCGAATAGTAATAGCCCGATTTCGGATAAGGCATATTGGCCATCAGGTTCAGCGTGCCGCCCTCGGCGAAGGACGGACACACCTGCCCATTGGCGACGTCGAGTGCGATCAGGCGAGCGTCCGACGTCGGCAGGTAGACCCGCTGCGCGCAGGGCTGGCCGGCGGCGATCTTGGCATCGGCATAGTAGGAGACGCCGCGGCAGGTCTGGTGCTGGCGGTTGTTGTCGAGCTTGATCTTGGGATCGTAGCGCCACTTTTCCTTGCCGCTCGCGGCATCGATGGCGATGGCGAAGTTGTGTGGCGTGCAGATGAAGAGCGCGTCGCCGACCTTCAGCGGCGTCACCTGATAGGTCGTTTCGCCGATATCGTCGGGGCCCTTCACGTCGCCGGTGCGGTAGGTCCAGGCCGGCTGCAACTTGGCGACATTGTCGGGCGTGATCTGGTCGAGCGGCGAATAGCGCTGGCCGAACGGCGTACGGCCGTAGAAGTGCCACTCGCCGGCCGGCATGTCGCCGCCGAGATTGGCCGCCGCCGCCACCTTTTCGGTGCCGAGCGTGCCGGCGATATCGTGCGGATCGGCGGTCATCGAATAACCGGCGACCGCCAACGAGGCGAGCACCGCCAGGATCAGTGGCGCGCGTCCGTCGGGACCGCGCAAGCCGCGCCTTGCCCATGGCGTCAAAAGCCACAGGGCGATGAGCACGATGACGCCGCCGCGCGGACCGAGCTGCCACCAGTCGAAGCCGATTTCCCACACCGCCCAGCACAAAGTGGCGAGCACGAACAGCGCGTAGAGCCAGAGCGAGGTCGACCTGCGACTGAACAGCAGCCAGGCGGTGATCAGGAAGACCAGGCCGGCGATCAGGTAGTACCAACTGCCGCCCAGCGCGACGAGCCAGATGCCGCCGCCGCCGAGAATGAGACCGATGAGGAAGAGGACGAGGGAGGTGATGGTGACAGCCAAGACGGTGCTCCTTCGACTGTTGCGCGCATCAAGCAATTCCAGGAAAAGCGTGAAGCGTCTTTCCGTCCGGAACTGCGTCAAACAAGATAGAGCAGCTTGCGGGGTGCGACAGGCCCCGCCCTGCCGGCAGCTTTCCCCTTACCCGCTCCGGCTGTCAAGTTGGTCCGGGACACGCGAAACTAGAACAAAACGTAGACAGTTCTGGTCTTTCGCTCCCGAATCACTACATTCGGGGGCGATGTCGGGCTTTTCCGAAGACATGCCTTTTTTCGATGAACCGAATGCGCGGCCGGCTGCGGCCCCGTCCGGCATAGCCGCGCGCGCCATGGC
>NZ_RZRY01000592.1:0-3880 GCF_003998035.1 Mesorhizobium sp. M2A.F.Ca.ET.039.01.1.1
CGACATCACCGACTCGAAAACCTCGCGTCTTATTTCCGGGCTGGTCAATGCTCCGGTCCGGGTCGGCTATTCTCCGACGGAGCGGCCTCTGCGCTGGCATGAACGCCAGCCCGCCAATGTCAGGATGAAGCCCTTCGGATTTGGCAAGAAGCACTTTCTCTACCGCTATCTGTCTCCGTTGGAGGCGCTCGGCGTCGACCTGCGCGTAAAAGCCCCGGCCATTCGACCGCTGCCATTCGAGACGATCCGCGTCCTGGCTTTGCTGGCCCGGCACCACATCCTCCCAAACGCCTTTGTCGCGGTTCATGCCGGAGCAAGTTTCGCCGGGCGTCGCTGGCAGCCGGAGCGCTTTGCCGAGGCAATCGACAGGATTGCCGGCGAGACAGGCTTGCGCGTCGTCCTGGTCGGCGGCCCGGACGAAAACGAGG
Source organism: Mesorhizobium sp. M2A.F.Ca.ET.039.01.1.1 (assembly GCF_003998035.1). NCBI lineage: Bacteria > Pseudomonadati > Pseudomonadota > Alphaproteobacteria > Hyphomicrobiales > Phyllobacteriaceae > Mesorhizobium > Mesorhizobium sp. M2A.F.Ca.ET.039.01.1.1. The sequence continues at coordinate 429 of NZ_RZRY01000592.1, forward strand.
CGACCGACAGGATTGTGGCCGCGGCGAAGACGCCTGTCGTCAATCTGGCGGGCGCGCTGCGGCTGGAAACCCTGCTTGCGCTGCTCAGGCAGGCGCGGCTGTTTCTCGGCAACGAAAGTGGGCCGATGCATATGGCGGCCGCGGCCGGCACGCCGGTTGTCGGCCTGTTCGGCCTGACCAATCCGGTCCGCTGGGCGCCGGTCGGCGTGCCCAGCATCTCGTTGCGGCCATCCGTGCCCTGCGACTGCGTCGGCGGCGACCTGTGCAGCCGGACCGATCCGAGCAAGGCCTGCTGCGTCTGGCGCCTGGAGGTTGATCCGGTGGTCGAGGCGGTGCTGGAGCTCCTGGCGCGTACCGAGGCGGTCCTGGAAGCCGCGGTCTGACACGCGGGGAGATTCTCGTGCCGTCGTCGTCCGCATTGCAAACAGCGAAATCCGGAATTTCACTATTTCCATGACCGTGAAACGATCTGCCGGCACGTGCAAGTCACTCTGGCCCACGACCTTGTCGTCTTGTATATGAGGGCCACGTGAAACATGCGCGTGGCGGCCCCGGATGTCGACGTCTCAACTCAGTTCTGGTGCCCGGACACGGATGTTGCAGGGGCCCTTCGCAGGCGTCCGGTCGATCCTGATTCTGCAAACGAAATATATCGGCGATCTGGTTCTTGCCTCGACGCTGGCGAAGAATCTGAGGATCGCCTATCCGGAGGCCAGAATTGTCTTCCTGTGCGAGGCTCGCTTCGCAGGCTTCCTGACTGCTCACGGGATCGCAGATGAGACCGTAGCTTTCAAGCGCTCGAGCGCGCGTGGCACGGTAATGCAGCGCGGCCTGGAACTCTACCACGTATTGCGAAAGCTGCGTCGTTTGGCTTGCGATATGACCATCGACTTGACCGATTCAAAAACGACGCACTTCGTCGCCATGGCGCTCAACGCCAGGATCCGCGTTGGCTATTTCCCGACCGAGAGGCGATTGGGCCGGTTCGAGCGCCAATCCGCAAACGTCAGGGCCAAGCCCTTCGGCTATGGCGAGAGGCATTTCCTTTATCGCTATCTTTCTCCGCTGGAGGCGCTAGGGGAAGATCTGCGCGTGCGGGTTCCCTCGATCGAGCCGCTGCCATCGGAAACCGCGCGGGTCCTGACATTGCTGGACAGCTGCGGTCTTCGCCGCAAAGCCTTCCTGGTGGTGCATGCCGGAGCAAGCTTTCCGGGCCGCCGGTGGCAGCCCGAGCGTTTCGCCGCGGCCGTCGACACGATATCGAGCGAAACCGGTCTCTCCGTCGTCCTGGTCGGCGGACCCGACGAAGCCCAGGCGAACGACCACATCGTGGCCGCGGTCAAGGCGCCGGTCGTCAATCTGGTAGGTAAGCTATCGCTCGAAACGTTGATGGCGCTGCTCAAGGAGGCGCGGCTCTTCCTCGGCAACGAAAGCGGCCCAATGCATATGGCCGCCGCAGCAGGCACGCCGGTCGTCGGCCTGTACGGCCTCACCAACCCGGTTGCATGGGGTCCGGTTGGCGCACCCAGCATCTCGCTGCGGCCCCCAATGCCTTGCGAGTGTGTGGCCGCCGACATGTGCCACCGGACCAATCCAGCCAAGGCATTTTGCGTCTGGCGCCTGGAAGTGGACACGGTCGCCGAAGCAGTGCGCGAACTGCTGGCGCGGACGGACAGACCCATTAAAACCGCGGTGTAGACGAAAGCAATTTTTCGCGATTGCTCCTTTTGCGCTGTTGGACGTCCCCATTTTCGCCTAGATGCCGGTCTGTTGGGACGAGCGGAGGCAAGTTTTCTTTGGCGCGATGCGGCAACTGGCCGTGCGTGCCGGGTTGGAATGGATGATGGGTCTGCTTCGAAATTCTCTTTGCGTGCTCGCGCTGTCGCTCTTGGCGGCGTCGGCCGGCAATGCCGCAACGCTTCTCGAGCCGACGCTGCATCTGAAGACCCAAGCCCCGGAAGGGCGTGGGCGAGTCGCCCTGACGCTCGACGCTTGCGGGGGAAAGACCGACACAAGAATACTTTCGGCTCTTGTCGACAATCGCATACCGGCGACCATCTTCGTTACCGGCATCTGGCTCAAGCGCAATGCCGCGGCCGCCGAGATCATGCGAGCCCATCCTGATCTGTTCGAGCTGGAAAACCATGGCGGCCGCCACATTCCCGCGGTCGATACGCCGCGGAAGATTTACGGCATAAGCAGCGCCGGCAGCCCGGACGCCGTGCAGGCCGAGGTTGAATCCGGCGCCGCGGCGCTCGCCAGCGCGGGCGGACCGGCGCCCAAATGGTTTCGCGGCGCCACCGCGGAATACAGCCCATCGGCGATCGCCATGATCCGCAAGCTGGGCTTCAAGATCGCCGGCTTCTCGGTCAATGGCGACGGCGGCTCGCTGCTCGGCGCCAAGGAAACGGCACGCCGCATCGGCGCCGCCAAGGACGGCGACGTCATCATCGCCCACATCAACCAGCCGACGCATGCGGCCGGCGAGGGCGTGGTTCAGGGGCTGCTCGCCTTGAAGCAGAAAGGCATGACATTCGTGCGCCTGGACGATGCCGACGGTATAGGCAACGACGGCACCACCGATTGAGCGTGCGGTGCGGCGGCTGAATTTTGGCAGCCACATCCTTCCGAGATTGACGTGAACGCCCATCCCTCCGCCCTGGGATGACGACGCTTGGCCTTCGCCTGCCTCGGATCGCAGCGACGACCCAGCCCAATCGAAAACTCAGCCCGGTTCGGCTTCGACCGTTACCTTGCTCGTGTAGAACGCGCCGTGGTTGCGGATCTCGGTCATTTCGTCGATCGGATGTTCATAAGCCCACATGGCGTTCGTGCCGGCTTCGCCGGCCGCCTGGACGCTCCAGTAGCTGGCATCGCCCTTGTAGGGGCAATGCGTCGAGTGCTCGGTGCCGGCGAGCTTGCTGAAGTCGATATCGTCGAACGGGATGTAGAAGGCCGCCGGGTAGGGTGGTTCTGAAAGCACCTTGGCCCGGGTGGATCTTGCGATGACGGTATCGCCGGCGCGCACGGTGACACTGCCGCGATAGGGTTCGACGGTGATCACCTTGTCGGGATTGCGCTGGAAGCCGGGGGCAGGGTTGGCGGGCTTGTCCATGAATGGTCTCCTGGAGCAATTCCAGCAAAAGTGCGAAGCGGTTTCCGTCCGGAATTGCGTCAAAACAAAGAGAACGGTTTGCCGTTTCCATGAAACGGTGAAACGTTCTCGCGGCAGACTTACATGTGTCGGGTGAGTGCGTCGCGCAAGCCCGCGCGGCGCGAGGCTCCATCACCATTCATTGAACGTCTGCTGGCCAGCCGTCAGGCGGCTGTCTTGAAGGCATCCATGAGGCCGGCATAGGCGGCGGCAATGCCGGCCACCGGATTGGTGCTTCTTGCCGCGGTTTCGACCTTGAGCGCGCCGCCTATGCCGGCCTCATGGATGCCTTCAAGAC
>NZ_RZRY01000593.1:0-3874 GCF_003998035.1 Mesorhizobium sp. M2A.F.Ca.ET.039.01.1.1
CATCAAGGACATGAAGGATCCGCGCGCCTGGGACTGGTCGGAAATCGCCAATGTCATGCGCCAGTGCAACGACTACATGATCCGCTACACCACCGACTTCACCTTCGAGGGCCATCTGGTCGAGAGCTGGGAGGTAAGCGACGACGCCACCGAATACACGCTGCATCTGCGCAAGGGGGTGAAATGGTCGAACGGCGACGACTTCAATGCCGACGACATCGTCTACAACATCGAACGCTGGTGCGATAAGACGGCCGAAGGCAATTCGATGGCCGGCCGCATGAGCTCGCTGATCGATCCCGCCACCAAGAAGGCCGCCGCCGGCGCGATCACCAAGGTCGACGACCATACGGTGAAGCTGAAATGCCGCCAGTCTGACGTCACCATCATCCCCGGCTTTTCCGACTATCCGGCCGTCATCGTCCATCGCGACTTCGACAAGAACGGCGCCGACATGCTGAAGACGCCCGGCACCGGTCCGTATGAGCTGATCTCCTACAAGGTCGGTGAATCCGCTTCGGTGCGGCGGCGCAAGGACTTCACCTGGTTCGGCGGCGAGCCCTATCTCGACGGTGTCGACTGGGTCGACTACGGATCGGACGCCTCGAACCCCGCCATCGGCAGCGCCTTCGAGGCCGGCGAGATCGACTGCAACTACCAGACGGTCGGCGGCACCGTCGACCTCTATGACAGCATGGGACTGGTCAAGGAGCAGGTGGTCACCGCAGGCACCATCGTGCTGCGCACCAACGTGACCAACAAGCCCTACGACGACAAGCGCGTCCGCAACGCCATCCAACTGGCGGTCGACAATGAGACCGTGCTGAAGCTCGGCTATAGCGGTCTCGGTCAGATCGCCGAAAACCACCATGTCTGCCCGATCCATCCGGAATATTACGAGCTGCCGAAGGTTCCGCGCGACCTGGCCAAGGCCAAGGCCCTGATGGCCGAGGCCGGCCAGACGGACCACGAGTTCGAGCTCATCTCCTACGATGCGGATTATGTGAAGGACCCGGCCGACGTCGTTGCCGCGCAGATGCGCGACGCCGGCTTCAAGGTCAAGCGCACCATCATCCCGGGCTCTTCGTTCTGGAACGACTGGACGAAATATCCGTGGTCGACCACCGACTGGGGCATGCGGCCGCTGGGCGTGCAGGTGTTGGCGATCGCCTATCGCAGCGGCGAGGCGTGGAACGAGTCCGGCTATGCCAATCCAGAGTTCGACAAGAAGCTCAACGAGGCGATGGCCGTCGCCGATCCGGCCAAGCGCAAGGAACTGATGAAGGAGGTGGAGTTCATCCTGCAGGACTCCGGCATTCTGGTTCAGGCGTTCTGGCGCTCGCTCTACCGCCACCATGCCACCTATGTGAAGAACCTCGGCATGCACCAGACCTTCGAGCTGCAACTGGACAAGGTCTGGCTGGACAAGGCCTAGATCGGGCGGATCGATGCAATATTCAGGGGCGCATCCGCGCCCCTGAATTCACCGGCGACTGCGATCGATCAGTCAGCTAAATGAAATCCCAAAGCGCTGCCAAAGAGCGCGAAGCAAGTCGCCGAACAAAGGGAAGAAAGCTCAACTATGCGTACTCATGCACAAGCCGTTGTCATTGGCGGCGGCCTGATCGGCTGCTCGATCCTTTATCATCTGGCCAAGTTCGGCTGGACGGATGTCGTGCTTCTGGAGCGCAGCGAGCTGACCTCCGGTTCGACCTGGCACGCGGCGGCCAACATCCACGGGCTGCATGATTCCACCAACATCAGCCGCCTGCAGCACTACACGATGGCGCTCTACAAGGAGCTGGAAGCCGAGACCGACCAGGGCTGCGGCATCTTCCAGCCGGGCTCGCTCTATCTCGCCCAGACCGAGGCGCGCGAGCATCAGTTGCGGCTCCAGGAAGCCAAGGCGCGTCGCTACAAGATGAATTTTTACGAGGTCGGCCGCGACGAGGCGGAGCGGCTGCATCCGCTGGTCGATTTCGGCGGCATTCGCTGCATCATGTACGAGCCGGAGGGCGGCAATGTCGATCCGTCCGGCGTGACGGCGGCCTATGCCGCGGGCGCGCGCCAGCGCGGCGCCGAAATCCATCGCTTCACGCCGGTCACGGCGACGGAGGCGCAAGCGGACGGCAGCTGGATCGTGCGCACGCCGAAGGGCGACATCCGCACGCAATGGGTGGTCAACGCCGCCGGCCTGTGGGGCAGGGAGGTCGCCGCCATGGCCGGGCTGCAACTGCCGCTGATCCCGACCGAGCACCAGTATTTCGTCACCGAGACCATTCCCGAAATCGCCTCCATGGGCCGGCGCCTGCCTTCGGTCGCCGACCGCGACGGCGAATATTATCTGCGCCAGGAGGGCCTGGGGCTGCTGATCGGCGCATATGAGCGCAACATGAAGTTCTGGGCCGAGGAAGGCACGCCGCTGGATTTCGGCCACGAGCTGTTTCCCGACGATCTCGACCGCATCGAAGAAAACATGATGCGCGCCGTCCAGCGGGTTCCCGCGGCGGCCACCGCCGGCGTCAAGAAGGTGATCAACGGTCCGATGATCTGGTCGCCGGACAGTGCGGTTCTGTTCGGGCCGGCTCCGGAGCTCAGCAACTATTTCTGCTGCAACGGCATCATCCCGGGCTTCTCGCAATCGGGCGGCATGGGCAAGCTCGCGGCCGAATGGATGATCGAGGGCGAGCCCACGCTCGACATGTTCGGCTGGGACATGGCGCGCTTCGGCCACTGGGCGGGCAAGACCTTCACCAAAGCCCGGGTGCAGGACCAGTACAGCCACCGCTTCAAGATCCATTTCCCGAACGAGGAGCGCGCCGCCGGACGTCCGGTGCGCACCCGGCCGGTCTATGAGATGCAGAAGGAAATGGGCGCCGTGTTCGGCCTCAATTTCGGCTGGGAGCATCCGTTGTGGTTCGCCGCGGCAGGCGAGCCGCGCGAGGAGACGGTCGGCTTCACGCGCCAGAACTGGTGGGGGCCGGTCGGCCGCGAGGCGCGCATGCTGCGCGAGCATGCCGGCATCATCGACATCTCCAATTTCGCCAAATACGAAGTGAAGGGCCCGGGCGCGGAAGCCTGGCTGAATGCGCTCTTCGCCAACCGGATGCCGGCTAAGGTCGGCAACTCCTGCCTCACGCCGCTGATCGGCAAGCGCGGCGGCATCGCCGGCGACTTCACCGTGACCAGACTGGCGGAGGACGAGTTCATGGTGATCGGCTCGGGCATGGCCGAGCGTTTTCATCAGCGCTTCTTCAAATCGGTGCCGCTGCCCGAAGGCACAACCTTCCGCTCGCGCACCGAGGAGCTCGGCGGCTTCAATGTCGCCGGACCGAAATCGCGCGAATTGCTGCAGCGGCTCACCAATGACGACCTGTCGAACGAGGCCTTCCCCTTCATGCGCTCGCGTCAGATCACCGTGGCCGGCGTCGATGTCGTGGCGCTCAGGGTCTCCTTCACCGGCGATCTCGGCTGGGAGCTGCACTGCAAGGCTGCCGACCAGGTCGAGCTCTACAGCGCGCTGCTCAAGGCGGGCGCGGAAGTCGGCGCCGGGCCGGTCGGCTCGCGGGCGCTGATGTCGCTGCGCGTCGAGAAGGGCTACGGCAGCTGGAGCCGCGAGTACTCGCCGGAATACTGGCCGCAGGAAGTCAAGCTCGATCGCCTGATCAAGACGGACAAGGACTTTCTCAATCGCGACGCCTATCTCGCCGTCGCCGAGAAGCCGGCGCGGGACGAGCTTATCATGCTTTCCGTCTCGGCCAAGGATGCCGACGCCACCGGCGGCGAGCCGATCTTCCTGCCGGACGGCACGCCGATCGGCCAGGTGTCGTCGGGGGCCTATGGCTATTTCGTCGACCAGTCGCTGGCGATGGGC
>NZ_RZRY01000594.1:0-3871 GCF_003998035.1 Mesorhizobium sp. M2A.F.Ca.ET.039.01.1.1
CGTCAGCACCGCGGCCGGCACGGCGTTCAGCCCCGCCTCGACGCGCGGGTGGATATTCTCGAAGCGCGAGATGACGAGGTGGCCGCCGACCCGGGTCAGATAGGTGGCGATCGCGCCGGCAAGGATGATCCAGAAGGTCGTGCTCACGGCCGCTCCCCTATTCCGCTGTGATGCGGCGGCAGGATCACCGCCAGCAGCACGCCGGCGATCGCGCCGATCGAAACATGCCAGGGAGAGCCGACCGTCTTGTAGGCGATGATCGATGCGGCCGCGCTTGCGGCGACGACGGGCAGCCATAGCGGCCGCTTGCGGAAACCGAGGACGAGGCCGAGAAAATAGATCGGCAGCAGGAAATCGATGCCCAGCGCATGGGTATCCGGAATGAGCTTGCCGAACACCGCGCCCAACCCGCTTTCGATGACCCAAAACACGTAGACCGGCAGGCCAAGTCCAAGATACCAGACGAACCCGACTGGCTTGCCCGACACGGCCCTCGCCTCCGCCACTGCAAATTGCGGGTCGGTGAGGATGAAATAGCCCAGCGCCTGCTGCAGCAATGGCCAATGCGCGATGCGGCGGCCGATGCCGGCGGAATAGAGCACGTGTCGGAAATTCACCGCGAAGATCGACAGCACGATCAGCCACGGCGCGACATGCTGGCCGAACAATTCGATGCCGACCATCTGGCTGGCGCCGCCATAGATCATGGCGCTCATAAGGAACGCCTCAAGCACCGAGAAACCATTGTCGACGGAGATCGCGCCGAACAAGATCGCGAACGGCGCAGAAGCGACCACGACCGGCATCGACAATCGCACGCCATCCCAGAAATCGCCGCCGGTTCTGCTCTCAGAGATTGCTTCCGTTACCATGCGCCGCTCCTTGAGCGGCCTCATGTAGGGAGCGTCGCCCCGCTTGTCACACCAATTCGCTTGACCCAGCGATCAGCGGAACTGATCGCCGGGTTCTAACGCGCCTACGGTTTGCTGGCTCAGCTTGCGAAATAGCGCTGCCATTCGAAGTCGGTGATATGCGACGCCTGCCAGGCATCGAAGGCCGCCTGCTCGGCGCGGCGGCTCTCGGCATAATTGTCGCGGAACGCCTCGCCGAAAGCCTCGGCGCAGAAATCGGATCCGGCGAAGGCCTCAATGGACGCGTTCAGCGTGCGCGGCAGCTTCGGCTTGTCGAGATTGGCAAGGTTGCTCGTCACCGGTGGCTCGAGCGGCAGGTTCTTCTCGATGCCTTCGCAGCCTGCCGCCAGGATCGCGGCGATCGACAGGTAAGGATTGACGTCGGCGCCGGGCGCTCGGTGCTCGAACCGGCACGCGGCATCGTTCGGCGTGGTGATGGCGCGGATCGGCGCAGTGCGGTTCTCGAACCCCCAGGCGACGTCTTCCGGCGACCACGCGCCGCGATCGAAGCGGCGGTAGGAATTGACGGTCGGCCGGAAGAAAATATGCGTCTCCTGCATGCGGTTGAGCACGCCGGCGAGGAATTTCTCGGCGACCGGCGTCAACCGGTTCGGGCCGGCCGCGAAGGCAGGCTTGCCGTCCTGCCACAGGCTGACATGGTGGTGCGCGCCGCAGGCGCTTTCCTTGCCGGGCGGCTGGAAGCGCGTCATGAAGGTGGCGACCAGCCCACGCTCGGCGCACAGCTCGCGCAGATGCAGCTTGGCGCGCATCGCGGCATCCGCCGCCGCCAGGGCGCTCTTCGGCGTCAGCGCATATTCATACATGCCGTAGCCATATTCGGTGACCAGCGATGCGACGCCGATGTCGATGCTCTTCATGCGCGTGATGAACTCGGCGGCGAAATCCTGGTACTCGCCGCTGCGCACGAGGTCGTAGTTGATCAGTGAATGGCCCCACGGCTTCAGCTCGCGATAGCGGCCGGCGCGCATCAGATCGTGGTCGGCGTGGAAAATGCCGAACTCGTATTCGAGGGCGAATTTCGGCTCGTAGCCGAGCGCCCGCGCGCGCTCCTCGACACGGGCGAGGACGTTGCGCGGATCGTAGGCGCAAGGCGCGCCGTCGAGCATGTAGGAGCGCGTGATGGCGGAAGCGAATTTCGGCTTCCAGCCATGCTGCACCACCGTGTCCGGGTCGATGATGCCCTTGATGTTGGGAAAGCCGTTCTCCTCATTGGCGCTTGGCGACGCGAAGGCGACGTCGCCCATCGGCTGGCCGTCGCCATGGGTGACGCAATAGAGGATGGCATTGATCGATTCGCCCGAGGTCGAGAGCTTCAGCGGCGCGATCTTGGAGCGCACTACGCCCGACGTATCGACCGTATGCACCTCGACGAACTCGACGCCGCGCGATGCGAGCTCGGCCTGCAACGCTTCGAGCTTCGGCGCATACGCCGCCACCCTGTCCTCAAATTCCACGTTCAACCCTCCACCAGGAAATGACGACGCTATCTGTCATTGCGCCGGAAAAGAAGCGACACAAGCTCATCGAGCTCATGCCGGCCGCTGATGCCGCTTGGCCGGAACGCCATGCAAAGCACGATGACCACGCCGAGCGCCACGCCCGACAGTCCAAGCAGCTGCGGCATTTGGATACCCGCGACGCTCACGCCGGACTCGATGCTGCGGATGAATTCCAGCCCGATCGAAAGCACGATGACGCCGGTCACCGCCCCGGTCACCGTCGCCATGCCGCCAAGGATCAGCATCGCCAGCGTGTTGAAGATCATCTGGAAGTAGAAAAGTTTCGGGCTGATCGTGCCGGCGAAATAGGCATAGAGCACGCCGGCAAGGCCGCAGATCAGCGCCGACAGCACCCATGACATCAGCCGCAGCTTTTTCGCATCGATGCCGAGTGCCGCGGCAGCCTGCGGGCTCTGCGCGCTGGCTCGCAGCTGCAGGCCCCAGCGGCTGTCCTTGAACAGCCGCGCCGCCACGATCGCCAGCACCGCGAAGACCAGCATCCAGGGCAGGCCGACGACTTTCGGAATGCCGAAGAAAGCCTGGTTGCCCTTGAACAGGTCGGTCCAGTTGAGGAACACCGAATGGACGATGATCAGCAGCGCCAGGCTGACAATGGTCGCGGCGACCCCCGACAGCCGGCTGATCACCTTGCCGCTGACCAGCGCCACGATGCCGACCACGGTCACGGCGATATGCGGCGAGGCATGCGCCAGATGCGTCGCCCGCGCCGAATTGTGGAAAAGGCCATGATGCGACAGCGTGTAGAGCACACGCGCCCCGGCATTGATGCTGCCCAGGATGCAGGCAAAGAAACTGAGGGCTACGCCTGCCGAGATCAGGATCCCGATGAAGCCGCCGCCGAAGGATTGCGCCAGGACCGTCAGCGGCGCATCGGATTTGTCCAGGCTCGGGTCGACACCGTGGAAGCCGGCCACGAGGCCGTATGAGCTGATGACGAAGATGAGGCCGACGCCGATGACGCTGGCGATCACCGCCCTCGGAATGAATCGCCGGGGCTGCTGGGACTCCGTCCCCAGCACGGTCGCGCTCTCGAATCCGACAAAGCTGAAGAAAGCCAGGACCAGACCAAGCCGCAATTGTTCAAAGTGAACGTCCTGAAGTCCCGTCTGCGCGGCATCGCCGATGGATCCCCGGTGCACGAAGAAAATGACGACGGTGAGCAGGATGAGAGCAAGCGTCGCGAATTCGATGCCGAGCGTGACACGCGTCGAGAGCTTGATGTCGCGGTAAGCGAACCACCATGCGACGACCAGAGCGACGATGCTGAGCGCAAGCACGACCCCAACGGCGCTTGTCTCGAAGCCGATCTGATGCGCGAAAGCCAGCGCCGTGCTGACTGTGCCAAGTATTACCGCGGATGCCGTGAAAACGTAGCCGATAAGAAGGGCCCATCCGGCGATGACGCCGACCAGCGGACCA
>NZ_RZRY01000595.1:0-3869 GCF_003998035.1 Mesorhizobium sp. M2A.F.Ca.ET.039.01.1.1
GATCTTTGCGGTAATAGAGCGCCGGCACGTCGGTGAAGATCGGCAGCGCGACCAGCCTGCCGTTGACCGTCTGCGATTGGATGATGGAGGGAAAATGCGCGCCCGCCAAGTCCCTCGTCGCTTCCGTCAGGTCGACCAGTTGGCTGGCCAGCTGCGGTGCCCAGATGACGTCGGTCTGGTAGACGTCGATATCGCTGCTGCCGGCGGCAAGCCACAGCCGGTACTGGCCGAACTGGTCGGTGGTCGAAGGCGGGATGACGACGATGTCGACCTTGTTGCCGCTCTTTTTCTCATAGAGGTCGAGGATCTCGCGCAGCACCTTGATGCCGTTGCCGGTGTCGCCCGACACGATCGACAGTTCCACGGCTCGCGCCTGGACAGCGCCCAGCAGTATGCCGGCGGCCAACGCCAGGTACGCGCAAACAAATTTCACGGGATTGCGGGCCTCCCTCAGCGGCCGACGGTGCCCTCTCGGCGTCGCGGCTCATCCAGGCCCCTGCGATGAATGCACAATGCCGCTTAGGGTTCCATGCGCTCATGCGCCGGTTCGGGCTGAGAGGTCGGGTGAAGCCGTCTCGGTCGGCTCGACCGCGTCGGCGTCCTGCTTTCCTTCACCCGCTTTCACGAAAGCGGACGGGCTCCGAAACCCCCGCCCCGGAGCCCGTCTGGGAGTGGCTGACGCATGCCGGCACAGCCGCCTCCGACGCCTTGCCCGCGTCGATCCGCCGATCGGCCGCCCGGCACGACGACGCATTAGCATGCCCTAACGTCAGCCTATGTGAAGGAGTTCACAATGCCGGGACGCCATTAACCTTCCCAGTCGACCGGGATCATGCCGAGCCGCTCGTAGAGCCTGAAGGCCGCGGTGTTCTTCACACTGTTGGTCTTGAGATCGACATGCGTCGCCCCGCGCTCGCGAAAAATCAGGAACACGTGCCGCATAAGCGCGTCGCCGATGCCCTGCCTTCTGGACTCCGGGTGGACGGCGAGGTCCTTGACGAAACCGGATGTCCAGCAGAGCGCCGCGCCCGCAAGCAGGCCCTTGCCGTCGATGACCAGGAAACAGAGAGCGGGATCGAACTCGGCGTTGCCGGCAATGCGCGGCCACCAGTCGTCGAACGGCCCGTCGGCGCCGTCGTCGAACACCTCTTCCAGCAGCGCGTGGAGCGCGTGCGCGTCCCGGTGCTCGAACGCGCGCATAACGAAGCCCTCCGGCCAATGCGGCGCGGCGAGCGTGTCATCGAGGACCTTGCGCAGGCGGATGTCGTTGGGCGCCGGTGGACGAGGCGTCGTGTTCTCATGCATGGCGCTGTCTCGAGACGCCGCGCGGACCGTCCGCTCAGGCGTCGGGCGGCAGGCGATGCCGCTTGCGGTCGACGCCAAGTCCCGTCGCCTCGAGCAGGCCCCTGCGCTTGGCGTCGTAATAATAGCCGCTCTGGTAGAGCGTGTCGGCGCGCTTGGCGTTGCCGCCCGAGACCAGCCAGGCGCCACGCAGATATTTCACGGCATATTTGAGATTGGTCTCGGCGTCGAACAGGCCGGTCGCCGGGCCGTCATAGCCCATGCCGCGCGCCGTCGCGTGCTTGATCTGCATCAGTCCCCAATGGCCGTGATTATAGGCTTTCGGGTTGAAGGTGCTCTCGCGGTTGACGACATGGCGCACCAGCTCGACCGGCACTTCATAGAGCGCCGAATATTTCTCGATCAGCCGCTCGATCTCGCCGCGCGGGCCGCTGGCGTGCTGTTCGGGCTGGCCAGGCGCCGCCAGCAGAGCGGGGTTGTCCGGCGCCACGTAAGCAACCTGCTGGACACCGGGCATCGGGGCGATTTTTGCCGACTGGCCGGTGACCGGCATGGCGACGCCCGCGGTCGTATAGACCGCCGCCTGCTTGATGGATCCCGCCTGTTTGATGGATCCTGGGCCGGTCGGCGAGCCGCCGGCCGTCAGCACAGGCGGCGGCGGAAACTGGCCGGCCATCGGCGTTGCTCCGGCGAAGGCCGCGGGCTGCGCCAGCGCCGCGCCGGGCTGGACAGGCGGCGGCAAAAGCGCGCCCTGCGTCGCCAGCGCGCTTTGCGTCGCAAGCGCGCCAGGCGTCGCCGGCGCGCCGGGCATCGTCGACATGGCGAGGGCATCTCCGGTAAGCGCGGCGGTCTGCACCTGCGCGAGGCCGGAAGGCTCCGGCAGCACGGCCACTGTTTCAGGCAGCGCGACCGTCGGCGTGTCGTCGGCCACGACAGGCGTCGAGGCTTCCGCAAGCGCGGGCGCGGCCTTCATTTGCGAGGTCGAGGTGCAACCGCTCAGACCAGCAGCGGCAACGAGCACGCCGATCGCGGTGATTATGACTTTTGCTGGCAAGCCGTGAGGGTCCGGTTTGTCTGTTATTAAGGAGTCCTTACACCAGCGATTCACACCCGGCAATCGGGGCCACCAGGCGGTTTTCGGGTGGCGGGAACAGGGCGGAAATGCCATATTGTTCTGGATATGTACTCGTTTTTCGCTGTTTTGCCGAAGGAAAACGCCATGAAACCCACATCTGAGATCACGGCCGGCCACGCAGTGTTAGAAACAGTGATCGGCTTCATGGGCATCGCCTGGAATGAGAAGGGCCTGATCCGGCTCTGCCTGCCCGAACGCAGCCGCGGGGCGGTCGAGCGCCGGCTGTTTCGTCACGCCGGTGTTTCGAAATCGACCGACCAGCCGCAATGGGTGGTCGAGCTGATCGCCTCGATCCAGGCCTATGCGGCCGGTGAGGACGTCGATTTCTCCGACGTGCCGGTCGATCTCGACGGCGTCGATGACTTTCGCCTCGCCATCTACGATGCCGCGCGCAAGCTCGGCTTCGGCGAGACCACCACCTATGGCGAGTTGGCCAGGCGCGCCGGCCATGCCGGGCTCGCCCGCGAGACGGGTGCTGCGCTCGGCGCCAACCCGGTGCCGCTGGTCATCCCCTGCCACCGCATCCTGGCGGCCGGCGGCAAGATTGGCGGCTTCTCCGCGCCGGGCGGCTCGGCCACCAAGGAAAGGATGCTGGCCATGGAAGGCGTTCGCGTCGGCCCGCCGCCCGTCGCGCAGGCCTCGTTCGAGTTCTGAGGGGCGCTACCCGGCCCTTCACCCGCTGTCAGTCGTTGTGCAGGAACCGGCGACGGAAACGCCGATCGAAGTCCGGCCGCTTGCAGACATAGACCATGCAGGACCTGGTGTCGGCGCTCGGAACATAGGCGCGCGACCTCACCTCGCCCGCGTTGCAGAAGCGCTCGTCGCGCACGTAGCGATCATAGAGCGGAAGCCCCGGCACCCGCGTCGACTGATAGCGCAGGATGACGGCGCCCTGTCTGGCGATCGTCGCCTGCACCCGGTCGCAGCTCATGCGCGTCGGATCATAGCGCGACACCGCCTGCGCCTCGGCGGCCAGCAGCAGCAGGCAGGCCGCAAGCAGAATGGTTTTCATGGTTCTCCTCCAGGAACGGCGAGCATTTCATCTCTCCACAACGTGTGACCGGTGTCAAAACTTCCGTGCGCCGCTTCCAAACGCCTGAGGCTGCACGCCGGCAGCGCGCAAGCGAACGTCTTGTTTTCTTGCAAAAACTATCCTATATCCGGTGCATTGAATTTGGCCGATCGATCGGGCCGCGATCTTCGCGTTTGCTGACGTCTATCTCCAAAGTTTCGATACCGCCGGCCGGACGTTGGTCCGGTCAAACAAAAGCAAATGTGAAGGACTTTCTATATGGCAACTGGTACGGTCAAGTGGTTCAACGCCACCAAGGGCTACGGCTTCATCCAGCCTGACAATGGCGGCGCGGACGTTTTCGTCCACATCTCCGCTGTCGAGCGCGCTGGGATGACGAGCCTGGCTGAAGGCCAGAAA
>NZ_RZRY01000596.1:0-3866 GCF_003998035.1 Mesorhizobium sp. M2A.F.Ca.ET.039.01.1.1
GCCTATGCGGCGTTGATGGGCCGCATGACCGAGCAGGCGAAAGCGGCATTGCTGATGGAAGACGCCTCGCCCCGCCGGCGACTTGCCGCCTTCGTCACCGCCAATCTCAACGCGCCGATCATCGATCAGCGGGTGTTTTCGCTCTGGGCGACCTTCATCGGCCGTGCCGGCGCCGATCCGACGCTCGCCCGCGCCCACCGGGAGGGCTATCTCGGCTTTCGCAACGAGGTGGAAGGGGTCGTGGCCGAAGTGCTCGCCGCCGAACGGCGTAAGCCGGACGCAAGCGAACTGCGCCACCATGCCATCGCCATCAACGCCATCATCGACGGGCTCTGGATCGAAGGCTGCCTGGCCGGCGAGATGTTCTCGTCTGGCGAATTGGCGGCGATCGGCATCAAAGCCATAGAGGCCGAGCTCGGCCTCGCGCCGGAAAAGCAATTCCAGGAAAAGTGAAGCGGTTTTCCGTCCGGAATTGCGTAGGAAAAAAAGCAATTCCAGGAAAGGTGAGAAGCGGTTTTCCGTCCGGAATTGCGTAAGAGAGAAGAGATAGAGCGGGTCGCTGGAACAGTGACTCGCTGTAACGGGAGAAGACCAATGACCACCATCGGCGAAGCGCTGATCACCTTGCTCGAAGCGCATGGCGTCGACACCGTCTTCGGCATTCCGGGCGTGCATACGGTCGAGCTCTATCGCGGCCTGGCGCGTTCGAGGATCCGTCATGTCACGCCGCGCCACGAGCAGGGCGCCGGCTTCATGGCCGACGGCTATGCGCGCGCCGGCGGCCGGCCGGGCGTCGCCTTCGTCATCACCGGACCGGGGCTGACCAACACCATCACCGCCATGGGCCAGGCGCGTGCCGATTCCGTGCCGATGCTGGTCATCTCAGGCGTCAACGCCACCGATACGCTGGGCAAGGGTCTCGGCTACCTGCATGAGTTGCCCGACCAGCGCGGCATGATGGAAAAGGTCGCGCTGTCTTCCGAGCGCCTCACCGAGGCCGGGCAATTGCCGGGCGCGCTCGCCCGCGCCTTCGCGCTGTTCTCGTCGGCTCGGCCGGGGCCGGTGCATATCGAGATCCCCACCGACGTCATGGTCAAGCCCGCCGACGGCATAGCGGCGGCGCTGAGCAACGCCGCGCCGCCGGCGCCGGACGCGGCGGCGATCGCCGAGGCGGCGAAGTTGATCAGGGCCGCCAGCCGTCCACTGATCCTCGCTGGCGGCGGCGCCAGGAAGGCCGACGCGGCGTTGCAACGCCTGGCCGAGGCGCTCGGCGCTCCCGTGGTCGAGACCGTCAATGCGCGCGGCCTGATGCACGGCCATCCGCTTTGCGTGCCGGCCAGCCCCAGCCTCAAGGCGGTGCGCGCGCTGATGGCGGACGCCGATCTGGTGATCGCCGCCGGCACCGAATTCGGCCCGACCGATTATGACGGCTATGGCGATGGCGGCTTCGTGCTGCCCAGGAACCTGATCCGCATTGATATCGGCGCCGACCAGATCGCGCGCCGGCCGGTGACGGTCGGCATCCAGGCCGATTGCGCCGAGGGCATCGAGGCTTTGCTTGCGGCGGTCGGGCCCGGTCATGTTGCGGCTGGGGATGGCGAGGCTCGCGCCGCCGCGACGCGCCAGGCCGCGCGGGCCGAACTGAAGCCCGAATACCTGGCGCAGGTGCGCGCGGTGGAGATGATCCGCGACGCGCTGCAGGGCACCATCATCGTCGGCGATTCGACCCAGCCGATCTATGCCGCCAACCTCTATTACGACCATGACCGCCCCGGCGGCTGGTTCAACGCCGCGACCGGCTTCGGCGCGCTGGGCTATGGTCCGCCGGCGGCGATCGGCGCAGCGCTTGCCGTTCCGGAAGCGCCCGTGGTGTGCCTCACCGGCGATGGCGGCTTCCAGTTCACCCTGCCGGAGATCGGCGCCGCGCTCGATGCCGAAACGCCGGTGATCTTCGTCGTCTGGAACAATCGCGGCTATCGCGAGATCGAGACCTCGATGCTCGACGTCGGTGTCGAGCCGGTCGGCGTCTCGCCGGCGCCGCCGGATTTCTGCAAGCTCGCCGAGGCCTATGGCATCGCGGCCGAGCGGTTGACCGGAACCGCTGATCTGGCCGAGGCGCTGAAGCGCGCGCGGGCGGCCGGCAAGCCGCGCGTCATCGAAATCACCGTCGACTGAAAGGCTGGTGCGGCCGTCGCCCGGACGGCGCCGGCGGGTCGGCAATTGTCGTCACCGGCCACGACCCCCCACACATGCAAAGACGCTGCGCCAGCCATGTCGATATTTCAATTGAGTGACAGCGCGAAAGGCGCGACGTTCCAGCCTGGGGCGGCATAACCCGAGATATAATCATAAAAAAATGACAGGAGCGCTCAAAGTATGACGGAAACGCTTAACGGCAGACATGTCGTGATCACGGGCGGCACTGGGGCGCTCGGCGGCGCGGTTGTCGGCAGATTGCTGGAGCAAGGCGCGATCTGCCACGTGCCCAATGCCCACGCGGCGGCCCCGCCGCATTTTCCCTACGCAGCCCACGCCAGCGTGCATCTGGCGCACAATGTCGACCTGTCGGATTCGGCCAAGGTCGAGGCCTTCTACCATCAGGTGCCCGAGCTCTGGGCCTCGATCCATCTTGCCGGCGGCTTCACCATGGCGCCGGTCGAAAAGATCGAGTCGGCCTCCTTCGCCGAAATGATGGACACCAACGCCCGCACGACCTTCCTGTGCAGCCGCGCCGCGGTGCGCTCGCTGCTGGCGTCCGACACGGCCGGCCGCATCGTCAACGTTACCGCGCGCGCCGGCCTGGAACCGCGCAAAGGTTCGGGCATGGTCGCCTATACGGCGAGCAAGGCCGCGGTCGCGGCAATGACGGTGGCGATGGCCGAGGAGTTGAAGCACAAGGGCATACTGGTCAACGCCGTGGCCCCCTCGACGCTCGACTCGCAGGCCAACCGCGAAGCCATGCCGGACGCCGATTTCGCCAAATGGGTCAGCCTTGAAGCAGCTGCGGAAGCGATCGCTTACCTGGCCTCGCCCGCAAACCAGGCCATGAGCGGCACGCTGGTCCCGCTCTACGGCAGGGCCTGAGCTCTATCTCTTTTTTTACGCAATTCCGGACGGAAAACCGCTGACACTTTTCCTGGAATTGCTCTGATATCCCGACAAAAGAAAACCCCGCCGGATCGCTCCGGCGGGGTTTTGTTATTCGCGAAGCGAAAGGGCTTAGTTACCCTGCTTCTTCAGCGCCGCGCCCAGGATGTCGCCAAGCGAGGCGCCGGAGTCGGTCGAGCCGTACTGGGCGACCGCTTCCTTCTCCTCGGCGATTTCCAGCGCCTTGATCGAGACCTGCAGCTTGCGGGTCTTCTTGTCGAAGGCGATGACGCGGGCGTCGACCTTCTGGCCGACGGTGAAGCGCTCGGGGCGCTGCTCGTCGCGGTCGCGCGAAAGGTCGGAGCGCTTGATGAAGGTCTCGATGCCGCTGTCGACCAGCCGCACGTCCAGACCGCCATCCTTCACGCCGATGACCTCGCAGGTGACGACGGCGTTCTTGCGCAGCTCGCCGCTATTGGCCGCTTCGCCGACCGTGTCGCGGGCCAGCTGCTTGATGCCGAGCGAGATGCGTTCCTTCTCGATGTCGACGTCGAGCACCTGCGCCTTGACCATGTCGCCGCGATTGTACTCTTCGATGACCTGCTCGCCCGGACGGGTCCAGTCGAGGTCGGACAGGTGCACCATGCCGTCCACGTCGCCTTCCAGGCCGATGAACAGGCCGAACTCGGTCTTGTTCTTGACCTCGCCCTCGACCTGGCTGCCGACCGGATGGTTGCGCGCGAAGGCTTCCCACGGGTTCTCAAGCGTCTGCTTGAGAC
>NZ_RZRY01000597.1:0-3859 GCF_003998035.1 Mesorhizobium sp. M2A.F.Ca.ET.039.01.1.1
GGAAATGACCGGCGCGGTGCGGTCGTTGGCGCGGCGCAGCTGCACGCGGATGCGCGCCTCCAGCTCCTCGATCTGGAAGGGTTTGGCCAGATAGTCATCGGCGCCTTCGTTGAGGCCCTTGACCCGGCCGTCGAGGCTGGCATTGGCTGTGAGCACGATCACCGGCACCGGGTTGCCGCGCGCCCGCAGCCTTTTCAGCACTTCCATTCCGCCCATGCGGGGCAAGGCAAGGTCGAGGATGATCAGAGCGTGATCGCCGGCGGCCAAGGCATGCTCGACATCCTCGCCGTCATGCACGACGTCGACGACATAGCTCGCCTGGCGCAGCGTCTTGCTCAGCCAATCGGCCAGTTCGCGATTGTCCTCGACAAGCAGCAGCCGCATCGTTCGTTCGCTGTTTCCTCCCAACGGCGCCGACCTTCGCCGAGGGTGGCGGGCGGCGTCCGAATTGGTTCCCTGAGGCAACCGATAGTATCGATCCGCCCGCAAGGCAAACGCGGTTTCCCGGCGGCCGCCATCCCGGTCATGATGCCTGCGGGGCCGCTTGCCCGGTCGTGCAAGTGATAAAACCGAACCGTTCGGTTCAATTAATGTTGACGGTTCGTGTAGCCATGGTGAACGCTGGCAGGTCCCGTCAGATTGGCATCTCGACGGGTGATCGCCGTAACCTATTGATACAAAACGATAAGAGTCTGGCCGCTTAGCCTTCCATGCAATTTCAAGATCGAACCGAACGGTTCGGTTCACAACTTTACGTGATTGGAAATGGCAACGGGGCCGACCCATTTCGGGGTGGTCCGAGCGACGCGAATTTCCATCACGGCACGCCACTAGACGGACACGACTTTTGAGATCTGGAGTACCTGAAATGAACAAGATTGCTTTTGCCGCTGCTGCCCTCCTCATCGCCACGAGCGGCGCTTTTGCCGGCAGCGACCATTACGGTTCCGACAACGTCAATCAGCCGGCCGTGACCGCTCCTGCGGGCAAGGTCGACAACACCATCACGGGTTCGATCCGCAAGTTCGAGCAGCGCGACCTCCACATCACGCCTGATCAGAACCAGCCGGAATCCGGCCAGGGCATCTGGGGCCGCTAAGCGGCTCCCGTCCCCATCAATCCCAACCTCAATTCTTAAATCTGGAGTAACTCAAATGACCAAGATCGCTCTTACCGCTGCCGCCCTTCTCGTTGCCACCGGCGCCGCTTTCGCCGGCTCGGACAACTATGGTTCGGCCAACGCCAACCAGCCGGCCGCTTCGGTCGACACCTCGTTCACCGCTTCGGTCAAGAAGTCGGACGCGGATGCCCAGAAGCCGATCGTCACGGGCGCCAACCACGACCTGTTCGGCAGCCATTAAACGGATCTGTCCTCGACAGACCTCAAAGCGGCGGGCTTGTCCCGCCGCTCTGTTTTTGTGGAGCCGGCTATCCGTTGGCCCGGGCTTTTCCGTGCGTCGACCAGGCAATTTGCGCGATCCCCGTCGCGGAAGCCGAAATCTTGATCGGGAATAAATCCGGACTGTTCCGGGTCTTGTCGGCAGCGGGCCATCCTCCCAAGGCGCCGCCGATGAAACGACAGGACAAGGAACATTGAGATGAACAGGACCGCATTCGTCGCGGCTGCCATGCTCGCCGCTGCCATGGGCAGCGCCTCTGCCGGCAGCGACCATTACGGCGCCGACGGCGCCAAGCAGCCGGCCGCCAGCGCCGATCACATGATGACCAGCTCGATCCGTGAGCGCGGCACGGCGGATCACCAGGCTCCGGTGACGGCCGCAACCAGCCGGACCGTCGTCGACATCATTGCCCGGCACAACGACGACGGCCTGTGGGGCCGCTGACGCCGCTTCGATCCCCCAAAGACCTCCACATTTTTAACGAAAGGAACTTTTGCAATGACCAGGATCGTCCTTACCACCGCAGCCATACTTCTCGCCATGGGTTCTGCCTTCGCCGGCAGCGATCATTACGGCGCGGACAACGTCAACCAGCCGACCGCCGGCGTCGATCGCGGGCTCACCGCCTCGGTACGCAAGCACGAGCCCGCCAAGCCTACCAATGTCGACACCTCGATGACCACCGGATCGGCGCCGTCGCAGGCCTGGCATGATCCGGGCCAGGGCATCTGGGGCAATTGAGGTTTAACGTCTCAGGCTTTGCCAAAGGCGGCGGGCTTGCTCCGCCGCCTTTGTTTGCGGCGGGAGATTGGCAGCTTCGGGGTCTACTCCAAATCCCTCGGCCTGACGAGATGCGTCAGCCGAGCGCCGCCGAAATCCAGATTCGCCCAGTTGCCCTTTACTGTAAACCGCGCGAGCGCCGCCGTCGGAAACTTCGCTTCGATCTTCTTGAAAACGCTCTCATCCGACCCGGCGCCGGCCAGCCGCAACACAAACTGCTGGAGGCCGGGGTTGTGGCCGATCACGAGCAGGTTGGTCGCCTTGACCTGCCGCACGTGCGCCAGGATAGCGCCGGCCTCCGCCTCGTAGAGCTCTTCCGCGAAATCCGCGGACACATGCTTCGGCAGCTCCTGGGCGACCAACCGCCAAGTATCGCGGGCGCGCAGCGCCGGCGAGACCAGAGCCAGATCCGGCAGCCAGCCACGCCGCGAAAGCTCGCGCCCGATCAGCGGCGCGGTCTTTTGCCCGCGCGGGGCGAGCGGCCGGTCGAAATCGGCAAGCTTGGGGTCATCCCAGCTCGACTTGGCGTGGCGTAAGATAAGCAATTGTCTCGCGGGCATTGTTCAGGACCACGATTGCTTGTCCAGTCGGGCGCGGGCCTTCTGCTTGATCTCGTCGATGTAGAAGGGGGCAAACGGGCCGCTGCCTAATCTGTCGATCCAAGCCTTACGCAGCCGGTCCGTTTCGGTTTGACCCAGGGGTTGGCTCCGCAGTTCAGGGGTAAGCGCCATGCTGCAATTCCCGGCCAGGGCCCTACGGCGTGATCCGCGCCAGATGCTCGAGGTCGGTCTCCTCGCGCAGCGGGTCCGGCGCCATCACGACCGAGCTTGCGTTCTCTGCATCGTCGGCGAAATGGGCAAGCACGGTGTGGCCCTTTTCCATGCTCGCCTTGCCCTCGGCGACGAGGCCTAGCGCCAGCGGATAGAGCCGATGCTCGGCCTTCAGCACGCGCGCGGCAAGCGTGTCCTCATTGTCGCCGACCATCACCGGCACGGCGGCCTGCGCGATGATCGGGCCGTCATCCATCTCCGGCGTGACGAAATGCACCGAGCAGCCATGGATGCGCACGCCCGCGCGGATCGCCCGCGCGTGCGTGTCCAGCCCCTTGAAGGCGGGCAGCAAAGCAGGGTGGACGTTGACCATGCGCCCCTGCCATTTCTCGACGAGGCCGCGGCCGAGGATGCGCATATAGCCGGCAAGCGCCACGATCTCGGCGCCGAAGCCGGTGAGCGCGGCGTCGAGCGCGGCGTCATAGGCATCCTTGCTCGCATGGTCGGCGCGCTGGATCACCTTGGTGGCGATGCCGCGCGACTGGGCGATGCCGAGGCCGGCGGCGTTCGCGCGGTCGGAGATCACGCCGACGATCTCGGCCGGATAGCTTGGATCGGCGGCGGCCGCGATCAGCGCCGTCATGTTGGAGCCGCGCCCTGAGATCAGGACGACCGTGCGTTTCCTGCTCATAGGCCGATCGAGCCCCTGTAGATGACGCCGGCGTCGCGGCGCGGCACGATCCGGCCGATCGGCGTCACCGTCTCGCCGGCTTCCTGCAGCACCGCCGCCACCTGCGCCGCCTGGCCGGAGGCGACGGCGAGGGTCATGCCGATGCCGCAATTGAAGGTGCGCATCATTTCTTCCGGCGCGACGCCGCCGGTCTTTGCCAGCCACGAGAACACCGGCGG
>NZ_RZRY01000598.1:0-3857 GCF_003998035.1 Mesorhizobium sp. M2A.F.Ca.ET.039.01.1.1
CGCTCCGGTCGCGCCAGTT
Source organism: Mesorhizobium sp. M2A.F.Ca.ET.039.01.1.1 (assembly GCF_003998035.1). Classification (NCBI taxonomy): domain Bacteria; kingdom Pseudomonadati; phylum Pseudomonadota; class Alphaproteobacteria; order Hyphomicrobiales; family Phyllobacteriaceae; genus Mesorhizobium; species Mesorhizobium sp. M2A.F.Ca.ET.039.01.1.1. Next base: position 20 of record NZ_RZRY01000598.1, read on the forward strand.
GCTCCGGTCGAACCCGTTGCTCCGGTCGAACCCGTAGCGCCCGTCGAGCCAGTGGCTCCGGTCGATCCAGTCGCTCCGGTTGCACCCGTGGCTCCGGTCGAACCTGTGGCTCCGGTCGCACCCGTGGCTCCAGTCGAGCCCGTAGCTCCAGTTGCGCCTGTGGCTCCGGTCGATCCAGTAGCTCCGGTTGCACCCGTGGCTCCGGTCGAACCTGTGGCTCCGGTCGCACCCGTGGCTCCAGTCGAGCCCGTAGCTCCAGTTGCGCCTGTGGCTCCGGTCGAACCAGTCGCTCCAGTCGCACCCGTTGCTCCGGTCGAGCCAGTTGCTCCGGTCGAACCCGTTGCTCCGGTCGAACCCGTAGCGCCCGTCGAGCCGGTGGCTCCAGTTGCGCCTGTGGCTCCGGTCGAACCAGTCGCTCCAGTCGCACCCGTTGCTCCGGTCGAGCCAGTCGCTCCGGTCGCGCCAGTTGCTCCGGTCGAACCCGTTGCTCCGGTCGAACCCGTAGCGCCCGTCGAGCCGGTGGCTCCGGTCGAACCCGTTGCTCCAGTCGCACCCGTTGCTCCGGTCGAGCCTGTAGCGCCCGTCGAACCAGTGGCTCCGGTCGAACCTGTGGCACCGGTCGAGCCTGTAGCGCCCGTCGAGCCAGTGGCTCCGGTCGAACCAGTCGCTCCAGTCGCACCCGTTGCTCCAGTCGAGCCTGTGGCTCCGGTCGAACCCGTAGCGCCCGTCGAGCCAGTGGCACCTGTCGCTCCAGTTGAACCGGTCTCACCCGTGGCACCGGTCGAACCCGTAGCACCGGTGGCACCGGTTGCGCCCGTGGAGCCGGTGGCCCCTGTAGCACCCGTATCGCCTGTTGCTCCGGTCGCTCCGGTCGCACCCGTGGCTCCAGTCGCGCCCGTGTCGCCCGTGGCACCAGTTGCGCCGGTCGCGCCTGTCGAGCCCGTGGCACCGGTCGCGCCCGTGGAGCCCGTGGTCCCTGTAGCACCTGTATCGCCTGTTGCTCCGGTCGCACCCGTGGCTCCAGTCGCGCCCGTATCGCCCGTGGCACCAGTTGCGCCGGTCGCGCCTGTCGAGCCCGTGGAACCAGTCGCACCGGTGGCTCCAGTCGCGCCTGTATCGCCTGTTGCCCCGGTTGCGCCCGTGTCACCAGTTGCGCCGGTCGCACCAGTCGAGCCAGTGGATCCGGTCGAACCAGTCGAGCCAGTTGAACCCGTGGAACCGGTCGAACCCGTGTCACCAGTTGCCCCGGTTGCGCCCGTAGCACCCGTTGCTCCGGTCGCGCCCGTGGCGCCAGTAGCGCCCGTCGCACCCGCAGGGCCCGTTGCGCCCACCGAGCCAGAACTTGTGATTGTTAAAAGGCCACCATTGAAGTGATTGCCATCGTTGCCCGGAGCGCCGACTTGGTTGATGGGAGCGGTGTCGAAATCGTAACCTGGTTGGTCACCCGCGGTGTTGAGGTCAACGTCGGCGACGGGACTCAGCGTGCCGTATTGGCGAAAGCCCGAATCATAGATAAGATAAGTATGAGTAATATCCGGAACCGTTATGGTTACGGCAAAATTCGGCGCTACGCCGTTAGCGGAGGAATTAAGAACAAATGTGCCGACGATCGTATCGTCAGCAATAGTTGCTGTATTATTTGTATCGATAAGATAGTATGTATTAATACTTTTACTGCTGCCAGCATCTGTAAAACCGGCGAGTGTAAGGTCGCCCGATTCAAGTACCCCTGAGTAATTTGCTACGCCAGCTGAAGTGATCGGCGGCAAGGGCGAGGTCGCATAGTGCGGGAGTCCCCAAGACCCACCCAGATTCGCCGCGCCAACCAGCGACCTGGATGCACAAACCTCGGCGCCTACGGCTTCTTCCAATGCCTCGAGGAACCTTTCGCCGACATTCCCCAATGCCGCCGAGCAACTCCATAGCCGCAGTTGGCCATCCGCGGCGAGCGCTTTGCCGATGGCGGCGAAATCCTGGTCGCTTTCCTTCAACGTGGCGGCGGACCACTCCCCTGCGGCGAATTGGACCCGTCCCGGCGCGCCGTGAGCGATGATGTGGACTGCGTCGAGCCCTTTGTGGCCATCGAGGGCGGCGGCGATCTGCTGCGCCGGCGGTCGGCCGCTGTTGAGCACGACAGCCCGGACTTCAGGCCTCAAATTGCCGAGAACGGTCTGCAGGTCGGAGATTGAAGGATCCACAAAAAGAATTTCAGAGGCACGGGCCATAACTGGCTCCTGTTGGCTTTGAATTCAATTCAAGGGGAAACCGCCCACCGGTTTGGCAGGCGAGAGGGAACAATGAGATTGGACGCGATCACCTCGCTGACGGCCCGACGGCACCGCCGGGCCGCGGAACGACAGGTGTTTCCACGCGCAGGAAGCTGGCGACCTGGAAATTGCCGCCGTCGTCAAACGTGCCGATCGCCAACGAGCCGGCGGTGCTCGGAACCTTGACGTTAAGGGAGACAGCGAGGCTTCGCTTGACCGTCTTGGGGAGGTTGACCTGACCGACGATGGCGCTCTTGGTCGTGTCGAGCACGAAATATGTCACGTTCCCGGTATCGTCGCCGATGGGCAAGACACCCCGAACAGCGACATCCATGACGGCAAAGCCTGCTGTATAGCTCATCACGTCCTCCTCGATCCGTTGCGGCTCGCGCCGCCGTTCTTTCGTTTCGTAGCTTTGGGTTTCAGTCAGTAGCCGAGCACCCGCGGCGAGTCCCTGCTGACCACGGTGGCGGGAACAAAAGGTCGTCCAAGTTCATGAAAGCGCTCCCGTGCCGGGATGCCCTGAGGGCAAGTGGCTAGCGGTGGCGGAGCGACCGACGCGGGCAGCTTGGTTCGAATGAGCCTGGGGCATGTCGAAGCGGGAACTCGCGTCGACGCGACGCCGCTTGGCGGGCGATACTAACCGGACCACTGTCAACTCCATCACGCGTGCCGCGATTTCTCGACGACGAAATGCAAGGAGCCGACCACTCGCAACGGAATATCACTCGGGAGATCGAGGCCTGGACCACAGATTTCAGGCCAATCGGCGGAACGTTCGCTCGACACCACAAGCACCGCGCCCTCACGGGTGAAGTGGCTTTGCTCCCGGATCCTTTCCTAGCTTTGCGGACACGCGCGGACAGGCGGTCCTCCCGCCCAATCCGAGGCTACTCTCAGTTGCATTAGATATTAGTAAATGCGAAATTTATAAAATTGTAAATGGCTTGGTTTACACTTTATGAACGGAAGTTCGCTTGGTAGAGTCTCGCCTGGCGTCTTCGAAATGACAGCTCGGGGACCCGAACCCTTTGAAAATCCGAGGCTTAAATCCGGCCATTTCGCTCGCTAAAAATTGAGCACCATCATACAAATGGTTGAGGCTTCACGGGCGCGGGATGGGGCATGAGGGTTGGATGAGTCCTCATCTGAAAGGATTGCTGTCCTGGATGGTACAGCAGTGCAACTATAGTTGCGTCGGCGGGGGATCGGCGTGAGCACCATCGGTCTGTGCATGATCGTCAAGAACGAGGCGAAGGTTATCCTGCAATGCCTCGCCAGCGCCCTGCCTCTTGTCGATTATGTGCTCATCGTGGACACGGGTTCTACCGATGGCACGCAAGACCTCATCCGAGGCTTTCTCGCGCAGAACAATGTCCAGGGAGCCGTCATCGACGAGCCATGGCGGGACTTTGCATACAATCGCAGCTTCGCTCTCGAGCGGCTGCGCGAAGTCCAGACCGTCGACTATGCAATGATCATCGATGCCGACGATACGCTGATCCTGGATCGTGACTTCGAGCCAGCCGTGTTCAAGTCGCGGATGGAACACGATCTCTACGATGTCGAAG
>NZ_RZRY01000599.1:0-3856 GCF_003998035.1 Mesorhizobium sp. M2A.F.Ca.ET.039.01.1.1
CGATCACGTCGCATTGTCGGAGACGGCAATCGGAAGGGGTGAGTTACTGGGGCGCCAGCTGCTGCACCGACCGGGCAACGCCGGCGAAATCAGGATTGCTCATAGTTCGGCCGGCGGAAGCGAGCGATCAAGCCGGTCCCGAACACGCGCGTGCTGGGTGGTCAGCGAGTCGAGCCAGCCTCAGTTCCTGTCGACCGGCTTGGAGCGCATCCTCGACACCGTCTCACGCTCCGCCCGCTTGGAGCGCAGCGGCGGCAAGCCGTGATCGACGAGGTCCATATCTTCCAGCACCATGTCGCCCATGCGCTTGAAGGCGACGTCCAGCGCGCCGGCGCGGTGCGCGGAGCGCAGGAAGCCGGGGACGGCTCGGACGGGATGGTCCTTGGGCAGCGGCTCTTCCGGGAACACGTCACTTGCGGCGACGATGTGGCCGCTCTTCACGGCTTGCATCAACGCCTGGAAATCGACGACGCCGGCGCGGCTGAGCAGGATGAAGGCGGCACCCTGGCGCATTTTGGCAAAAGAGTCGGCGCCGAGAAAACCCTGGTTCTCGCTGGTGACGGAAGCGACGACGAAGACGAAATCGCTTTGCGACAGCACCTCGTCCAGCGAGGCCGGCTCGACGCCATTGTCGACCAGGATCGACGGCGGCAGCCACGGATCGTAGACCTTGGTGCGGGTGCGGAAGCCGGTCAGCAGGCGGTTGAGCGCACGGCCGAGGTCGCCGAAGCCGATGATGCCGACATCTGCGCCGGAGAGAAGCCGCGCGGTCTGGTTGCCGTCGCCGCCCCAGAGTTCCTTGCCCTCGCGAAAGGCGAGATCGGCGTCGACGATGTTGCGCGCGAGATTGAGCGCCATGGCGAGGCCGAGCTCGGCCACCGGTTCGGCAAAGACAAGACCAGTGGTGACGACATGGATGCCGCGCGCGAACAGCGTCTCATAGGGCATGTTGTTGAGGAGGTTGGTCTCGACATTGAAGATGCAGCGCAGCGCCGTCAGTTTCTCCAGCGTCTCTGCTGAAATCGGCGGCTGGCCTATGATGTAACGCGCCTCGGCCAGCGTCTCGGCGGGTAGGGCGGAAACACCTTCCGGCGTGGTCTCGACAATGCGATAATGGCTGCGCAGGCGCGCCAGTTGCGGCGGCGTGAAGATAAGGTCTAGCGTGCGCGGTTCGGGCGCGCTGATCACCAGCGGCAAGGTCTTGTCGGACATGATTTTCCTCCCGGACACGATTGGATCGCGTCAATCACATCTTCGAGTCTTATCCACGATGAAACGATTTACAAGAACGAAAAATCGATTTATCGATTAGAATAGCAAGGCAGGAAATCGACTGCCTACCCTCGGGAGGAGGTCAATGGCACAACAGGAAGCCCGGCAAAGGCGTCCGTCGATCCACGACGTGGCAAGCCATGCCGGCGTGTCCGCGGCCACCGTTTCCAAGGTGCTGGCCGGTGTCACAACGGTGAAGCCCGAAAATGCGCAGCGCGTCCTCGATGCCGTCGAGCGTCTGGCCTATCGCGTCGATCCACTAGCTTCCGACATGCGCAGGGCCAAGCGCCGCATCATCGGCGCCATCATGCCCGAGTTTGAAAGCGAGTTCTTCGGCCAGATGGTCACCGAGCTGGAGGGCCTTGCCGAACAGCGCGGTTACACGCTGGTCGCGGCGTCGAGCCGTGAATCGGAAGCGCGCGAAAAGGAGATCTTGGGCCGCATGCATGACTGGCGCGTTGCCGGCGTGGTGCTGGCGCCGGTGCGCAACGAGCACGGGCCGGCGGCTTCCTTCATGAAAGCCAACGGCATGACCGGCGTGCTGATCGACCGCGTCTTGTCCGACGACGCTTTCGATACCGTTTCGGCCGACAGCGCCGCCGCCAGCGCCGAGGTTGCGCGGATGCTGGTGGGCAAGGGCCACAAGCACATCCTGATCATCGGTCTCGCCGAAGGCGCGGCAACCGTGCGCGCTCGCCTGGAAGGTTTTCGCACCCAGGCGCTGGCGCTCGACCCGTCCATCCGCATCGACGTGATCACGTCGGAGGTCAGCGTCGAGCCGCTGCGATCGTCGCTGCGCGATTATTTCGGTCGGGGCGAGCGGCCGACCGCTGTCTATTCGCTGCTGCTCAAGGGCACGCTTGTGGCGCTGTCCGAATTCCGCCGGCGCGGTTGGCATTGCCCGAACGACATCTCGCTGGTCGGCTTCGACGACGCCGAATGGATGCAGGTGACATGGCCGGCGATCGCCGCCGTGGTGCAGCCGGTGCGCCAGATCGCCAGCGGGGCGATGAACCTTTTGTTTCGCAGGGTCGAAGGCGCGGTGGGACCACCCACGGCGCGGCTCGAACCCTGCCAGGTGTTGGAGCGGGAATCCGTTGGCTCGCCAGGCAACGGCCCGCATTCCGGGGGAGGAGACCGACAATAGCCCCCATTGTCGTGAACGGAAACATGCGCCGGCCCTGGCCAAGGCATCCGGCGCCAAAGATCGAATGGAGGATCGAATGACATCGCATTTCTTGAAGATAAATCGATTTACGCTTGCCGTCGGCGCCGCGCTTGCGTTTTCCGCCATCGGCGTCGCCAAGGCCGAAGACGGCGAATATGGCGTGCTGATGAAGACGCTGGCCAATCCGTTCTGGGGCGCGATGGCGCAGGGCGTCGAGGACGGCGCCAAACAAGCCGGGGTGAAATATTTCCAGCAAGCGGCAGAGAGCGACCAGGCGGCCGAGCCGCAGCTCAACCTCTGCAACACCATGCTGGAGCGCAAGCCGGTGGCGATGATCACCGCCGCCATCAACTCGACCAATCTTCTGCCTTGCCTTAAGTCGGCGCAGGACGCCGGCATCAAGATCGTCGACCTCGACAACAATCTCGACCAGGCGGTGCTCGACAAGGAAGGCGTCAAGGTGACCTTCCATATCGGCTCCGACAACATCGCCGCCGGCGCGCAGGGCGCCGAATATCTTGCAAGCAAGCTCGGTAAGGACGCCAAGGGGCCGGTGCTGGTCATCGAAGGCCTCTCCGGCAACATCACCGGCGAGAAGCGCGCCAAGGGCTTTGCCGACAAGCTGAAAGAGCTGGCGCCCGGGCTGGAGATCGTCGCCTCGCTGCCGGGCGACTGGGACCGCGGCAAGGCCGCCTCGATCGCCACCGACACGCTGACCGCGCATCCCGACCTCGTCGCCATCTTCTGCGCCAATGACGGCATGGCGCTCGGCGCGGTGGAGTCGGTTTACGCCGCTGGCAAGGGCCCGCAGGTGACGATCATCGGCGTCGACGGCAATTCGGACGCGGTGAAGTCGATCAAGGAAGGCCGCCTCAATGCCTCGGTGGCGCAGCTTCCCTACCTCGTCGGCAAGCAGGCGGTGGAGAACGTCAAGAAGGCCTTGGCGGGCGACAAGGTCGAGGACAGCATCGCGGTGCCTACGCTGGTGCTGACCAAGGACGTGATCGACGCCGGCAAGGAGCCGATGCTGCAGTATGTGAAGTAGGATGGAGAACGGGAATAGGGCAGTAAGGGAGTAGGGCAGTAAGGGAAGGCAAAAGTTGCGCTTCTCAGGCCTGGCTCCTCTACTCCCTGCTGCCCTACTGCCTTACTCCCCTACTCCCCTACCCGAAGAGTGCAAAGACATGGCTTCTGAACAGCCCGGTTTCTGGGCGCGGGTGCAGCGCGCATCCGTCGAAAGGCTCCACATCAGGCTGGAGTCGCTGGTGGTGCTTCTGGCGCTGAGCACGGCGATGGCGCTCTTGTCGCCCTATTTCCTATCGCTCAGCAACTTCCTCAACATCCTGCTCGCGACCTCGACGATCGGCGTGCTGGCGATCGCCGCCACCTTCGTCATCGGCTCGGGCGGGCTCGACC
>NZ_RZRY01000059.1:0-16695 GCF_003998035.1 Mesorhizobium sp. M2A.F.Ca.ET.039.01.1.1
GGTCTCGGTATCGGCCGTGGCCGGCACACCGAATTCCTCACGAGCGTAGGCCGCGGACTGCTTGGCCGGCTGGATGTTGAGCGTCTTCAGCAATTCGCCGGTCGCGGCCAGCAGCCGGTATTCCGCGAACAGCGATGCGTAGGACGACGTGTCGGCCAGTGTCGCGGTGTTGAAGCGCGTGTTCTGGGCATCGAGCACATCGAGCAGCGAGCGCTGTCCGACCTTGAACTGTTCGCGATAGGACGCGACGAGCTTTTCGTTGGTGGCTGCCTGCTGCCGCAGCGTCTTTGCGAGATCCGCCTGGCGGAAGCGTCGGTCCCACGAGGTGCGGACGGCTTCCTCGATTTCGCGCAGCACCTGGTGCAGCGCAAGACGCTGCTCGCTGGTGCGGCGGATCTGTTCCTGCTCGTTGGCCTTGTCGATGCCGCCGCGGTACAGATTCCAGCGCAGCACCACCCGAGCCTGCAGGTCGCTGGTGTCGCCATTATCGCCATCGATATCAGACCCGCCGCGGGCAACACCCTCGGCGGTGATCGTCGGACCGTATTTCGCCCGCGCCGCATCGACCAGCGAGGCCGCGGCGTCGATATCGCTGTTGGCCATATGGACACGCGGATTGTTCTGCCTGGCAAGCCCGATCGCGTCGTCCAGCGACCGCGGCAGGGCGGCCGAGACATCGGCCGGCCGCGATGGGCTGGTCAGCGGCTTGCCGACATTCTTGAAGAAGCGGATCTTGGCCGCCTCGAGTTCTTCGGTTGCCTCCTGCATCCGCGCCTTGGCGGCAAAAAGGCGTTCCTCGGCCTGCTGCCGGTCGGCGTCGTTGAGCGCGCCGCCCGCGATGCCTTGCTTGATGTCGCTGAGAATGGACTGATGGAAGCCAAGGTTCTTCTTGGCCTCGGCCACGATCGAAGCCTGCAGCATGTATTCCAGATAGTCCTGGACGACCGCGAGCCCGATGAACTCGGACCGCTCCAGAACCCTGAAGGAAGCTCCGTCGACCCGCGAGGCCTGGCGGTTCAGCTCCGCGCGTCGCGCGCCGCTGTCGTAAAGCGTCTGCGAGACGGTGAGGTCGGCCTCGTTCGGATAGAGGGCTCTGTGATCCTCGTCGAGCGCGCGCCGTGTGTCATTGTCCAGGCGGCGAACGCCGGTCGAGGCTTCCAGATCGACGCTGGGAAGATAAAGGCCTTTCGCCTGGCGCAACTCGAATTCGATCGCTTCGCGGTTTTCGATCGCCTGGCCAATCTCCGGATTGGATTCCACTGCGACGGCAACGGCTTCTTTGAGTGTGAGTGCGCTGGCGCTACCGCAAGCCAACATCGACACCGTGACGGCAAGCGCAAGGCGCCAGCCGACGGTCACTTTACCCGTCCTGGTCATATCTACCCCGTGACTATCCCCGCGCCATTGTTTTTTATTGGCGCTTATTTGCCCAAGCCTGCCACCGGAGCTTTCGACCAGTGTCTATCAGATTTTTCGCGGTTGTGAGCATATAATGGATTAGACACCCCTCAAAATTGCAATTCCAGGCATTAGGGCCGGAGCCTGTAGCAAAAATGGCACAGAAACCGAGTGCGCCCGTCCGAGCTTTTCCAGCTCAAAGCGCGCTGCAATGGTTAACGGTCTGAAAGAAACGGCGAATCGTGCGGCCGCCATGCACAAGCTCCCGCGAAATCTGCCGCGGCCTTGCAAAGCATTCGCAAGAAATCGCCATCTCGGGCTGGTTTGATTTGGCAAACGCGGATCGTTCCCTGTATTGCGGGCCGGAGCAAAAAGCCGTGAGTTTTCTTGCATGACCAATATCGCCTTGACCGGGCTTGCCCGCGATCTCGCCCGCCGCGCCGCCGAGGGCAGGCCGGTGCGCGTCGGTGTCATCGGCTCCGGCGAGATGGGGACCGATCTGGTTACCCAGGGTATGCTGATGCCGGGCATATCGATCGCCGCCATCTCCACGCGGCGCCCGCATACCGCCCGCGAGGCGGTCCGCATCGCCTATGGCGACGAGGCGATGGCGGTAGAGGCCGAAACCGCTTCCAAGGTCACCCGGGCGATCGAAGACGGCCGGATCGCCATCACCTCGAACGAGATGCTGGTCACCAACCCGCTGATCGACGTGATCATCGACGCCACCGGCAAGCCGGGCGTCGCCGCCGATTTCGATCTGATGGCCATGGAACATGGCAAGCATCTGGTGATGATGAATGTCGAGGCCGACGTGACCATCGGCTGTTACCTGAAGCAGCAGGCCGACCGGCTGGGAGTGGTCTACTCCGTCGGCGCCGGCGACGAGCCGTCAAGCTGCATGGAACTGATCGAATTCGCCTCGGCGCTTGGGTTAAGCATCGTCGCGGCGGGCAAGGGCAAGAACAATCCGCTCAACCATGACGCCGTTCCGGACGACTACCGGGAAGAGGCCGCGCGCCGGAACATGAACCCGCGCATGCTGGTCGAATTCGTCGACGGCTCGAAGACCATGGTCGAGATGTGCGCCATCGCCAATGCCACCGGCCTGGTCCCGGATATCCCGGGCATGCATGGCCCCAGGGCCGATCGCGATCAACTGGCCAAGGTGCTGATCCCGAAAGCCGATGGCGGCCTCCTCTCCCGGAAAGGCGTCGTCGACTACACGATCGGCAAGGGCGTGGCGCCCGGCGTCTTCGTCATCGTCGAGGCGATCCATCCCCGCGTCGTCGAGCGCATGGACGATCTCCATGTCGGCAAGGGCCCTTATTATGGCCTGTTCCGGCCCTATCACCTGACTTCTCTGGAGGTTCCGCTGACCGCCGCCCGCATCATGCTCTATGGCAAGCCCGACATGGTGCCGCTGCCGAGGCCGGTGGCGGAGGTCTGCGCGGTGGCCAAGCGCGACCTTGCCGCCGGGGAGACCTTCGATGCCATCGGCGAGACCTGCTACCGCTCCTGGACCATGACCGTTGGCGATGCCCGGGCAAGCCGCGCCGTGCCGGTCGGCTTGCTCGAAGGCGGCAAGGTGCTGAAGCCGGTGAAGAAGGGCGAGTTGTTGACCGAGGACAATGCCGCGCCGGACCGGACGACGAGGCTCTACGCCCTGCGCCGGCTGCAGGACGACATGCTCCACGGAGCGAAGATCGCTTCGCCGGCCCTGTCAGGCTGAACCGGCTCTATCCCTTTGTTTTGACGCAATTCCGGACGGAAGGTTACGGCGAAGGCGCCGAATTTAACCGCTCACACTTTTTCCTGGAATTGCTCTATTTGCGCAGTTCCGCCTCGATCTCGTCCAGCGCCTTGTCCTTGCCGATGCCGGTGAGGAAGGGGAGCCCCTTGATCACCGGCTTCTTCACGGATGCCGAGATCGGTGTGGTGGCAACGATGAAATCGACGTTGTCGGCCAGTCCGGGCACTTCCGTTGCCTTGGCCTGCTGCGCATGAAAGGTGAGGCCGCGCTTCTTCATCGCTTCGGTCACCGCCGCATTGACCGCGGTCGAGGTCGCGACGCCCGTGCCGCAGGCAAAAAGAATGGTTTTCTGTCTGGACATGTTCTTTCCTTTGTCAGCCGAGAATGGCGCGGACGTCGTCGAAGGTCCTGGCCGTCCTCAAGCCATCCAGCGCCGCGGGATTCTGGATGGTGACCATGACGGTCTGCAGCGTGTCAATCTGCTTGTCCTTGTCATTGATGGCAAGCAGGAAGACGAGGCCCACCGGCAGCTTCTCGTCGGGATCTTCCATATTGGCGAAGGTGACGGGCCGCTTGAGCGTGCCCATCGCGACACCCGGCTTCAGCACATGTTCGGGGTCGGTATGCGGAACCGCGACATTGTCGGCGCGCTCCAGCGGCAGGCCTGTCGGGATCGTCATCTCACGCCGCACGACAGCGTCGGCGTAGCTGCTCTTGACGTAGCCCAACGCCTCCAGCCTGGCGGCCAGGATGCGGATGATCTCCTCATTGGTCGAGGCGTCGGAGCCAAGGACGACTGCCTCGGGGTCCAGGAGTTGGATCAGGCCGTTCGACAAGGGTCACTCCATTGATGCGGACCGTGCGCCCGCCGTGTGGCTCGGGCGCACAGGTCATTGTCAGTTCAGGATGGGGCCGGCTCAGGCGGTGCCTTCGGCCGGCTCGTCCTCGGCGCCTGCCGCGCGCTCCCAGCCGAGCGGATTGCGGCGGTAGAACAGGAACAGCGCAGCGATCACCACCGCGATGACGACGATGCCGATCACGCCGAGCCCCTGGATCGCTTCGATGATCACATAGGGAACCCAGAGGAAGCCGTCGACCACCGAGGTGATCTGCAGCGCATCCGCCGGCAGCTTGAAGCCGGAGGCGACGGCTGCACTCGTGAACAGCGGCGCCAGCGCGTTGGCGACGTAGAAGCCGACGGCGAGCGTCACCGTGCCGATGACAACCATGCGGAAGACATTGCCCCTGACCAGCGGCGCGGTCATCGCGACGATGAACGGGATGACGGCAAGGTCGGCGAACAGGATGACGCGGTTGCCGGGCAGGATGATCGACAGGATGATCGCGATCGGCACCAGGATCAGCGACGACGAGATCGCGGCGGGGTGACCGATCAGGATGGCCGAGTCGAGCCCGACCTGCAGCTCGCGGTCGCCTGTGCGCTTGCGCACGAATTCCTGTGCGGCGTCCGAGACCGGCAGCAGGCCCTCCATCAGGATCTTCACCATGCGCGGCAGGAGCAGCATCACCGCCGCCAGCGTCATGCCGGTGCCGAGCACCTTGGCCAGCACCGTGCCGAGATCGCCAGCGTTGTAGAAGGCGATCAGGCCGAGCACCAGGCCAATGATCAGCCCGAGTATCACCGGCTCGCCGAACACGCCGAAGCGGCGTTCGATGGTTTCGGTGCTGATGTTGATGCGGTTGATGCCCGGGATGCGATCCATGATCCAGTTGAGGATGATGGCGATCGGGAGGATCTGCGCCGAGGCGAGATGCGGCACGGAAATGCCCGGCACGCCGTAGAACTGCTGCACCGCGCGCGCCGACCAGTCGGCGAAGAGCAGCGCAAGTGCCGCGACAAGCGCCGCGATGATGATGCCGTAGGCCAGATTGTTGGTGGCGGCGACGACCAGCGAGCCGACGAAGGCGAAATGCCAGAAGTTCCAGACGTCGACATTGAGCGTGCGTGTCATGCGCGTGAGCAGGAGCGCGATGTTGACCAGGATGCCGACCGGGATGACCCAAAGGCCGACCGACGAGCCGAAGGCGATCGCGGCGGCAGACGGCCAGCCGACATCGATGATGTCGCGATGGATGCCGGTGTTGGTGACGATCGCCTTGGCCACGTAGCCGATAGAGGCGAACATCAGGCCGAGCACGAGGTTGATGCCGATGAAGGCGACGCCGATCGTGATGGCGGCGCGGAATGCCTTGCTGACCTTGGCTCCAAGGATCACGGCGATGATGAAAATGACGATCGGCAAGAGCACAGTCGCGCCGAGCGTGTCGATGGCTCCCTTTAAGCCTGCAAGTATGGTGTCCATTCTACCTCCCCAGGGGCATCGGCTTCGGCTCGAAGCGTGAATGATGCCCGCAACTCAATGACGCCTCGACCCTCCCGGCCAAGGCACTCCCCACTCGCCGACGAGGACGGAATGCTCAGTCAAGATGAGTGAACATTTGCCTTTGTCAGCGAACGAAAGTTTTATCTGGGCGGTCTATGCCAAAGTCAATCGGCAATCCTTTGGGCCAAAGGGAAACCCACCGATTGTTCGGGAAATCGGTTAGCCGATATGGCAATCGTCGATCAGGCCTGGTGGATTTGGCGCATCCCAGGCTGGATTGTTTGTCGGATCGCTACTTGCCGAGCTCTATCGACCGCAGCCGCGCCGCTTCCACGGCTTCGGTGACGAGCTTTGTCAGGCGGTCGCCGCCCATCAGCACGCCGAGCGCGGCGGCGGTCGTGCCGTTGGGGCTGGTCACCTGCTGACGCAGCACGCCCGGCTCCTCGTCGCTTTCAGCGGCGAGCGAGGCGGCGCCGAAGACGGTCTGCATGGCGAGCAGCTTCGCGGTCTCGGCCGGCAGGCCGGCCTTCTCGGCCGCAACGGTCAGCGCTTCGATGAAGTGGAAGACATAGGCCGGGCCGGAGCCGGAGACGGCCGTCACCGCGTCCATGAGGCCCTCGTCGTCGATCGTCGTCACGACGCCGCTTGCCGAAAGCAGCTCAAGGACGAAGCGCCGGACGTCATCGGAGACCAGCGGGTTGGAAAACACCACCATCATGCCCTTGCCGATCGCGGCCGGCGTGTTCGGCATGCAACGGATGACCGGCGCGAGCTCGCCCAGGATTTCCTCGAAGGTGGCGACCGGCGTGCCGGCGGCAATGCTGACGAAAGTCGTCCTGCCATCGCCGAAGCGCTTGTACTGCGCCGTCACGTCGCGGATCACCTGCGGCTTTACTGCGATGACGACGAGGTCTGGCACGGCATCGGCCGGAATGGCCCCGGCGTCGGCGGAAACGCGGCAGCCGAGATGTTCGGCCCGCTGGCGCAGTTCCGCGTTGGGCTCGACCACGAACACCGCCGACGGCTCGAGCCTTGCGGACTTCAGCCAGCCCGAGAGCATGGCGTAACCCATATTGCCGCAGCCGGCGAGAACGAGCCTGATCGTCATCAAGATCTCCTTAGCATGGCTCTCCTTAGACGCTTGCGCGGCCAGCGAAAAGCCCAGCATGAGGAAGATCGATCGTCCAGGATTGAGTGCAATTCCGCGGAAAGGGCGAGCGGCTTTCCGCACGCAACTGCGTCAGGACGGAGATAGCGGGGTTCGCCGTTCCGGTGAAATGGTGAAACGCTCTATCGCGACAGGCGAACCGGGATCGGCCGCAGCGAGACTTGCCTGAGGCCAAGCACGCCGAGAACGAAAAACAGCCAGACCGGATCGCCGCGATGGAAGAAGAAGCTTTCCAGGAAGCCGTTCAGCGCCGTGAACAGCACCACCATCATGAAGAAGTCGCCGAGGAAGATGTTTTCCTTGCGCGGCAGGATGCGCATGTAATCGCGCAACGGGGCGATCAGGAAGGTGTAGACGGCGACGCAGAGCGCCGGGATGCCCATCAGCACGGCGATGTCGAGATAACCGTCATGGCCATGCACGATGGTGCGGATGTCCCAGGGCCTGTCGAAGGGCTGGTCCTGGTTGAGCAGCAGTGGCGTCCCCCAGAAGCTTTCGTAGCCGTAGCCGGTCCACGGCTTCTTCGCCAGCATCTCGCCGGCGAACTCCCAAAGCGTCGTACGCCCCGTATAGGTGAGATCGGGGAAATAGATCGCCGCCAGATGCTTCACCGGCGGGATGAAGACGATGCCGAGCGTGCCGACCGCGGTCGCGACGATCGCCAGCGCGAACAGGATCGGCGTGCCGAGCCGCATGCCGATGAGGCTGGGCAGCACGACGATCATGATCGAGAACGGCACAAGTCCGGCGGTCGTCTTGGAGCCGGTGTGGAGCATGAAGATCATCGCGGCGCAGAAGATGCCGGCGCCCCACCAGCGCTGGCCGCGTCGGAACAGATAGAGCCCGGCGAAACTGAAACAGGCCATCACCGGCCCGGCGATGTTCTTGTGCGTGAAGACCCCGCGCCACAGGCCGGCATGCTCCGGCTCCTGCGAGTCGGCGGTGTGCAGGGCCTCATGCGGGAAGACGACCAGGCCGATATAGGAAAGGCCGATCACCACGACGGCGGTGAAGATGATCACGCGGGCGAAGGAATCGGCGTCGCGCGGCAGCACCAGGATCGTCGCCATGGTGATGATGCCGATCATGGTGAAGGAGGCGGCGCGCATCGCCACCGGCGGATCAGTGGCGAGCACCACCGACAGGAAGAAGAAGCCCAGCATCAGCGCCCAGGAGGGGCTGACCAGCGAACGCACCACGCGCGGATCGGCAAAGGCGAGCAGCGAGAAGATCGAGATCGCGCCGAGCGAGCCGAAGCCGAGCTGGTTGACGATGTCGCCGCCGTCGCCGGTGAGTTCCGCTCCCGCCGGCTGGAAAGGCCGGAACGAGACCATGATGACGGTGAACAGGAGCGCGGCGATCGCCGTCGCCACACCTTCCTTGGTGAAGGCGGCGCCGAGCGGCGCGCGCTCAATTCTTCTCAGGCTGTCGGTACTGCTCATTGGCATATCCGAATTCGGCAAGCACCCGGCCGAGCGCGACATAGACCGGGTAGAGGCCGGTCGTCAGCGAGCCGGTTCGCGCCAGCCGGATGGCGCCACGGAGCGGTGAGGCCGCGAGCAGCGCCAGGCTTTTGAGAAACACTTTGAGGCCGGCAAGCGGCGTGCCGGCGCGTTTCTTCTTTTCGACCAGCGTCGAGATCACGCCATTGCGCAGGCTGCGGGCGCGGATCCAATCGGCCTCGACGCGCCGGGCCGGCACGGTCTCGTTGACTTTTGCCTCGGCGCACCAGCCGAGCACGAAGCCTTTCTGCGCGGAACGGCTGAGGAAGTCGGAATCGCCGCCGCCCATGAAATTGAACCTGAGATCGAGGAAGGGCGGTCCCATGGCCTTCAGCACGTTGCGTCCCACCAGCAAATTGCCGGACGAATAGAGCGCCGGAACGCGACCGGTTTCCCGGTAGGGCGGCGCGAACACCGGGTGCTCGGCCCATCGGGCGTGGCTCGGATCGGCGAAGACCGGCACTTGCGGGCCACCGACGATGTCGGCGCGAAGCGTCTCGGCGGCCTTGCACATGCGCTCCAACCAGTCCGGCTCGGCGATCTCGTCATCGTCGATGACAAGAAGGTGCTTGAAGTTGGGAAACTGCAGGATCGCCGTCTGCCAGCCGGCATTGTAGGCGCTGCAATTGCCGCGCTCATGCGCGACGATCACAAGTCCCGGCATCTCGCCGCTCTCGAACAGCGGCAGCACGGCGGCGGCACCCTCGCGCGCCTCGGCCTCGTTTTCCATGACGATGACGGCGAAGCGCCGGCCGGTACGCTGCGCCTTGAGCGAAGCCAGGGTTTCCAGCACCTGCTGCGGCCGCTTGAAGGTCGGCAGCGTCACCACCGCCTCGACAGTCTCGGCGGCAAGCTCCGGCGACCGTCCCGCGATCGATACAGAAGCGTCGGACGGCAAAGGGATCATCCGTTTTTGAGCAGCGTGGGTTTGCGCCCTCGATAGCATCGCGGTGATAACGTTTCGTTAATCACCTTCTCGCCCGGCTGTCGGAAAAGCCGGGTCTTTGGCCTTTGACGGTGCCATTTAATCAAGGCTTCACCGCGTTTTGCTACCGGCTGCACCTAAGGATAGGTGAGATGCATCTGCTGTTCGCCACATCGATCGTGCCCGATGGCGCTCTCGCCTCAGGCTACGAGATTGCCAATGCCGCGACCATCGACGCGCTGCGGCGCGCCGGCGTGCGCGTGACCGTGATCGGCTTCATCTGGCCAGGCAAGACCCCGTCCGATCCGCAAAACACCATCGTGCTCGACGCCGTCGAGGTCCGCACCGAAAGCGCTTCGCCGCTGCAAAAACTTGTCTGGCTCGGCAAGGCGGTTTCCTCCGGCCTGACCTTTTCGTCGGTCAAGCTGCGTGTCGTCTCTGAGGCGCAAACCCGCGCCGCCATCGATCGCGCCGGTCCCTTCGACGGCTATATCCTGAATTCGGTGCAGTTCGCCGGCGCGTTCGAGAAGGTTCTCGCTGACCGTCCATTCGTCTTCGTCGCGCACAATGTCGAGCATCGCTCGGCCGAGGAAAATGCCGCCGCGGCGGGCAGCGCGCTGCAGCGCTGGATGTTCCGCCGCGAGGCCAGGCTGCTCAAGGTCATGGAGGAGCGCCTTTGCGGCGCGGCGCGCTTCGTCTTCACGCTGGCCGAGGAAGACCGCGCGGCACTTGGCGTCGCCTCCGACACACGCTCGGCGGTGCTGCCGCTGGTGACCCGTGCGCAGGCGCCGATAAAGGCGACGCGACATATCGATTGCGACGCCGCGCTGATCGGCACCTGGACCTGGCAGCCCAACCGCATCGGGCTCGACTGGTTCCTGACCAAGGTCGTGCCGCATCTGAAGCCGGATTTCCGCATCAGGATCGCCGGCAGCATACCTTCCAGCATCAGTTCGCCGCATCCTGGCGTCTCCTTCGTCGGCAGGGTTCCGGACGCGCAGGCCTTCGTGCGCGGCGCCGCCGTTATTCCCCTGATCAGCACCGCCGGCAGCGGCGTGCAGTTGAAGACCATCGAGGCCTTCGAGCTCGGCCTGCCGTCCGTCGCCACCAGCCGCTCGCTGCGCGGCATCGGCTATCGCCCCGACAATTGCGTGGTGACCGACGACCCGATCGCTTTCGCCGCCGCCCTCCAGGCGGCCGCGGCCAATATCCGCGACGTCGATGGCAGCGCGTTCCACCGCCGCCAGCTCAAGGCGCTCGACGCCGCGATCGGGCATGGCCTGGAGAAGCTCGGCGCCGTCAGGCAGGAGGTCGCCGCATGAACATGCACACCGCGCGCGCCGCCTTCGGCTTCGATACGCTCAAGACCATCCTGGGCATTCCGGTGCTGGCCATACGCTGGGACGAGGCCATCGCCTTGCTCACCAGGCTGATCGACGAGCGCCGCTTCACCAAGGTGAGCTTCCTCAACGCCCACAACGCCAACCTGACCTGCACCGACCCGGTCTTTGCCGAGGCGCTGGAAAACTTCCTTATCCTTCCCGATGGCGTCGGCGTCGACATGGCGGCCAAGCTGCTTTACGGCGCCCCTTTTCCCAGCAATCTCAACGGCACCGATTTCATTCCGGCTTTCCTGCAGGCCGCGTCGCACCCGCTGACGGTGGCGCTGCTCGGCACGACGCGCGCCAATGCCGAAGCTGCATGCGCGAAGCTGTCGACGCTCGCCATGCAGCACAATTTCGTCGTCATCCATGACGGCTTCTTCTCTGCCGCTGAGGAGCCGGCGATCCTCGAGCGCATCGCCAGGCTGCGGCCGGACGTGCTGCTTGTGGCGATGGGCGTGCCGCGCCAGGAATTGTGGATCGAGCGCCATATCGACAGTCGCCATTGCACGCTGCCGGTCGCCGTCGGCGCGCTGCTCGATTTCATGAGCGGCTCGGTGCCGCGCGCGCCGTTATGGCTGCGCTGCCTGCGGCTGGAATGGCTGTTCCGCCTGTGGATCGAACCCGGCCGCCTGTGGCGGCGCTACATCGTCGGCAATCCGCTCTTCCTGTGGCGTGTCGTCAAGCAGAAGCTGTCGCTCGGGCCACGACCGCTGGGGGCACGCCGGTGAACAGCCGCTTCGTGCCGGATACGTCTACCGCAATCGAACCGCTGCCGCGCGTACCCCTGGCCGCGATCGTCACGGCAAGCTACGCCCCCGATTTCGAACGCTGCCGGCTTTTGTGCGAAACCATCGACCGCCACGTCGCCGGCATGGCGCATCATTACATCCTGACCGAACATCGCGACGTCGCGTTGTTTCGCCAGCTGGAATCCGGCCGCCGCAGCGTTGTCGACGAGCGGGACCTGTTGCCGCGCTGGCTGCGCGCGTTTGACGATCCGCTGAGCGGTTTCCGCCGCCGCATCTGGCTGAGCCTGAAAACACAGCCGCTGCGCGGCTGGCATGTGCAGCAGCTGCGCCGCATCGCCATTGCCGGCCACGCCAAGGAAGACGTGCTCGTCTTCTGCGATTCCGATGTCGCCTTCCTGAAACCCTTCGACGCGAACGCCTTCTGGCGCGACGGCAAGGTGCGGCTGTTCCGCCGCGACGGCATGCTATCGAACGACGGCCATGACCAGCATCGCATCTGGTCGCGCAATGCGGGCACAGCACTCGGCATCGATCCCGCCAATCCATCGTGCCACGACTACATCTCGACGCTGATCGCCTGGCGCCGCGAGACGGTCAACGCGATGTGCGAGCGCATCGAGAAGGTGCATGGCCGCGAATGGGTCAGCGTGGTCGGTTCGGCGCGAAAATTCTCCGAATGCATGATCTATGGCCGCTACGTCGACGATGTGCTCGACGGTGCCGGCCATTTCCACGGCTCGGAGGAGTTCTGCCGCGTCCACTGGAACGGCGCGCCGCTCTCGGATGACCAGTTCCGCCGCTTCGTCGACACCATGGCGCCGGAACAGGTGGCGATCGGCATGCAGTCCTTCATCGGTACCGACATCGGCCGCATCCGCCGCCTGATCGGGCTTGCTGCGTAAGGCTCAGATGGCTTTGGCCGGCCGGCGCATCGCCGAATAGGTCAACAATGTCGAGGCAAGATAAAGCAGCAGGAAGACGATGTTGAGCGACAGGACCAGATTGGCCGTGTCGGGGATGGTCGTCAGCACATAGGTGAGCAGAACCGCCTTGAATCCGGCGAGCAGGCCAAGATTGATTGCCCTGACCGCCGTCTGGCCACGCGCGAACAGAAGCTCGGCCTGGTATTCGACAAGGTTGCGCAGTCCCGGCACGCAGACGGCGAGCGCCACCAGCGGCGCTGCCTCGGCGACATTCCTGCCGAGCGCGTTGGGGAAGAAGTGCAGCACGATGCCGAGCGACGCCAGCGCCAGCGTCGAGACCAGGAACACGCCGCACTCGATGCCGCTCTTCACCGCCAGCCGCGACAGCAGCTCCGGCGCCCGCATCATGCGCTGCACCAGCATCATCGAGAAAGTGCGGATCGGGATCGCGGTGAGATCGACCAGCCGCATGATGATGGCGTAGATGCCGGCCAGATGCGGCCCGCCGATCGACAGCACCAGCAGCTTGTCGAACTCCATCTGCAGGTAGAACAGCACTTCGGATCCGGCGACATAGATGGAATCGGCGAGCCGCCGGAAATACAGCTCGGCGCGCAGCCTCAGCCGCTGGCCCGGATAGAAGAAGGCGAAGGCGACGATCAGCGAAGCGGCATTGGCGCCGATGTAGAACAGCGACCAGACGCCGATCGTATGCTGCGCGGCTAGCATGAACAGGATGGCGCCGACTGCCCGAAGCGCTGTCGCCAGAATGGCGAGCACCGCCGCCCGCCCGAACTTGCCGAGCCCGTTGTTGACGATCAGGGCCACCTCGACCGGCCGCCACAACAGCGCCTCGGCGAAGACGATCGCCGCAAAGGCCGTCAGCGGCACGGTGTCGGCAAAGAAGATCAGGTAGACGATGTAGGAGGCGGCGGCGAGGAATGGCAGCGAGAGGACGCCGAGAAGCAGGAAACCGGCGGTGAATGTGCCGATCAGGTTGGGGCGGATCGTGGCGGTGCGGTAGAGCGCCGAGATGAAGCCGAAGGCGAGGATGCGTGACAGCATGATGCCGGCGGCCGAGGCTGTCGCGAACATGCCGAATTCGGCGATCGAAAGCGTGTTGGCCAAGGCGACGAAATAGGCAAGCGAGAACACCAGCCGGCCGCCGGCGCCGCTGATGGCCGAGAGATAGTCGAATACCAGTTTCCGGCGGGTGGCCACGAAGTGGCCGATCCGCGCGAAGCTCCGCCTTTGCGGCATGTCGCTGGCCTGGGTCATATCCGGGGCGATAGATAGGCTGGAAAGTTTAACGCGGCGTTCTGG
This sequence comes from Mesorhizobium sp. M2A.F.Ca.ET.039.01.1.1, assembly GCF_003998035.1. Taxonomy (NCBI): domain Bacteria; kingdom Pseudomonadati; phylum Pseudomonadota; class Alphaproteobacteria; order Hyphomicrobiales; family Phyllobacteriaceae; genus Mesorhizobium; species Mesorhizobium sp. M2A.F.Ca.ET.039.01.1.1. The sequence continues at coordinate 13,472 of NZ_RZRY01000059.1, forward strand.
CGCCTGTGCTGGCGGCGCCGGAATGCCGCGAGCAAGGCGAGAAACCGTGGGAGTGCGGACGCAAAATTAACCCTTTGTTTCCTATGCCCGTTTAGCGTGGCTTAACGATTGGCCCATCCGCCGCGCCCAAGCCGCCAGAGAGCAAGTTCCAGGATAATGGTCGACAGGGATAACCGTGATGACTGGAGGCGCGAGCGTTCCCTGCTCGCGCTCGGCCAAGCCATGCGTGGCGACGACAACACGGTTTCGATCGGCGACCGGGCCAACTCCTCCTGGCGCGAGGACGCCGCGGCGCGCCATCGCGCCGCACGTTCCGAACGCGAAGGGAAGTTGAATCCGCAGTCCAATGAAACCGGCGAATTTGGCCGCGATCAGGGACAAGCGGAATCCCAGCCGGTCGAGACCGAACATGACTGGCGCGCAAGAAGTCGGCCTGCGTCGTCCGGGCCGTTCTATGAAGCCCCGGCGGAGAGCCAGCAGTCGCAAGCCGCTCCCGAACCTCAGTCGAGCCGGCCATCCGCCGGCGACGTTTCCGAGGAATGGAAGCCGCTGATCGACCCGATGCAGGTCGTGCACGGCATCACGCGATCCAAGGCGCTGATCCTGTCGACGACCGTCCTGGGCGCCGCGCTCGGCGTCGCCATCGCCTTGTCGACGCCGAAGAAATATGAGGCCACCACCGACGTCATCGTCGACCCGCGCGACCTCAAGCTCACCGACCGCGACCTGACGCAGAACGTGGTCGCCTCGGATGCGACGCTTGCGATCGTCGAGAACCAGGTCCGAATCCTGACATCGGGCACCGTTCTCAACAAGGTCGTCACCGATCTCAACCTTACCAACGATCCTGAGTTCAACGGCCAGGGCAGTGGCGGCTTCGGCCTGATGTCAACACTCCGCTCGATCCTGTCGCGGCAGGATGCGGGTGCCGCGGACGAAGCGCGCAAGCGCTCGCTGGCGGTCGGCAAACTGTATGACAGCCTCGACGTCGAACGTGGCGGCAAGACCTTCGTGGTCTCGGTCAGCGCCACGACGCAGAACGCCGAGAAATCCGCCCTGATCGCCAACACCATGGTCAAGGCCTTCAAGCAGATATCCAGTGAGATCCAGTCGAGCACCGCGGGCCGCGCCAATGACGAGCTCACCGCCAGGCTCGACGAATTGCGCAAGGGCGTCGAGACGGCCGAGCGCGCCGTCGAGGATTTCCGGGCGACCCACGACCTCGTCGACGCGCAGGGTCACCTGATCAGCGACGACCAGATGCTGAAGCTCAACGAGCAGCTTTCCGTCGCCCGCGCCCGCACGCTGGAGCTCAATGCACGCGCCGCCTCGGCACGCTCGCTGAACGTCAATTCGGTCCTCAGCGGCACGTTGCCCGAGGAAATCAACTCCAACATGATGAGCGAGCTGCGCTCGCAATATGCTGCCCTGAAGCAGGAAGCCGACCGCGCCGAGGTCAAGCTCGGGCCGCGCCATCCGGAGATCGAGGCGCTGAATGCCCAGCTTGCCGGCGCGCGCGAGCGCATCAGCGCCGAGCTGCAGCGCATCGCATCCTCGCTGCAGGTCGACCTCAAGCGCTCCGTCCAGCTCGAGCAGGACCTTTCCTCGCGCTTGGCGCAGGCCAAGGTGCAGAGCGGCGACGTCAACAACAACCTCGTCTCGCTGCGCGAGCTGGAGCGCGAGGCGGCCGCCAAGCGTTCTGTCTACGAGCAGTTCCTGCTGCGCGCCAAGGAAACCGGCGAGCAGAAGGACATCAACACCGCCAATATCAGCGTCATCTCGGAGGCCTATGCGCCGCTGCAAGCCAAGGGTCCGTCGCGCGCCGTGATGGCTTTGGCCGGTCTGTTTGCCGGCCTCTTCGCCGGTATCGGCCTCGGCGCGCTGCGTGGCATCCTTGCCAGCCTGCGCGAGACGGCCGACACGCGCTCGCGCCGCCGGGCCGGCGATCGTGCTCCAACGGCGGGGAACGTTTTCAACGGTGCCGCTCCGCTGGCGCCGCCGCCAGTTACACCGCCACCGGCCCCGCCAGTCGCTCGACCGCCGGCCGCGTCTTTCACGTCGGAACATCCCGCGCCCTCTTTCACGCCACCTCCGGCCAAATCATTTACGCCGCCTCCGGCTCCGGCATTCACGCCATCGCCAGCCGCGTCTTTCACACCGCCGCCTGCCTCGCCTCCGGCCCCTCAACCGGTGTCGATGGCCGCGCCGCCCGCGGCCCAACCCGTCACACCGCCACCGATGCCGGACGATGACGCCGTCCGTCCCGGGCTTTTCGGGTCGCTTGCCTCGGCGCTCCGCTATTTCGTGCGCCGCGAGCCGGCTGAAACGGCGGATTTGGACACTGTGCCGCCCGAAAGCGCCTGGCGCGCGCCCAGCCGGGAGGAACGCTACCCTGGGGCTGAAACCTCGGCGCGGCAGAATATTCAGCCGCCATATGAGCAGGGCTATTCCTATCGGCCGGCCCATGGCCGGACCGACCCGTACGAAGATCATTATTCGGCATCGCCCGCCTCTTACGATCCGCAACCGCCAGTCCCGGGCGACGCCCGCCAGTCGTCGTCCGACCAGGGTGAGATCGACGAGATCCGCGCCAGCCTGCGCGAATTCCGCGAGGCGGTTCGCGAGCTGACCGAAAGCCGCTCGCGCCACCGCTATTTCTGAAGCGTCATATTATTGACACCCCATATTTCTTGACCGCTTGCGGTTCGATAAAAGCTGCCGGTTTCGGGTTTACGGCATCAGACGACGCTTTGACGGGATTGCCCTGTCGAATTTTCGTGAAAATGCCGCCCTGCATTTCGGCCGCAAGCATCTCGCTTTGGCGGATCGACAATGCCGATCGAGGAATGAGGCCATGCATCGGCCTCGGAGCGAAGCTGAGGGTTGGTGATGGCCGAAGTGATTGACGGAAAGAGTGTCGCCGAGGATGTGGTTTCGAAGGTCAAGGCTTTGACCGCGGAGCTGTCGGCCAAGGGAGCCACCAAGCCTGGCCTTGCCGTGGTGATCGTCGGCGAAGACCCGGCAAGCCAGGTCTATGTCGCTTCGAAATCGCGCACCGCCAAGGAATGCGGCTTCCATTCGCTCCAGCATACGCTGCCGACCGACACCAGCGAGGAACAGTTGCTGAAGATCATCGGCGATCTCAACGCCGACAAGTCGATCCACGGCATCCTCGTGCAACTGCCGCTTCCAGGCCATATTGACGCCGGCAAGGCGATCCAGAC
>NZ_RZRY01000005.1:0-42265 GCF_003998035.1 Mesorhizobium sp. M2A.F.Ca.ET.039.01.1.1
TTTCGAAACAAGGTGTTTCGCTCAATTTGGGCGGCCACCCAGATTTCCAGCCTCGGTTGGCTAGTGCAAACGGTCGCCATCAGTTGGCTTATGGCAACGATTTCAGCGTCCGACCTCATGGTGGCACTCGTCCAGGCCGCATCCACATTGCCGGTGTTCTTCCTCTCAGTTTTCGCCGGAGCCATTGCCGACAACTTCAGCCGCCGGTGGGTGATGTTTGCGGGACACTGCCTGATAGCATCGGCGTCGACGACGCTGATGATTTCTGTGGGTCTGGGATTTGTCAGTCCTTGGCTGATTCTCGGGTTAGGTTTCCTGGCCGGCTGCGGCTTTGCCTTGAATGATCCGGCTTGGCACGCTTCGGTCGGCGATATCCTTCACAAACGCGACATTCCGGCCGCAGTGACGCTTATGTCCGTCGGATACAACATTGTGCGCAGCGTTGGTCCGGCCTTGGGGGGCGTGATCCTGGCCGTCTTTGGGCCGCTGGCCGCTTTCGCCTTGGCTGCGGTGAGTGATCTGGCGCCCATAAGCGCGATATGGCGCACCAAATGGGAGGTCCGCTCTTCGCCTCTCCCTCGTGAGAGAATGACGACGGCAATTCATGACGGAGTGCGCTTTACTGCGATGTCTTTGGAGATCAGGGCAGCGACCGCCCGAGCCGCTCTTTTCGGATTGGCAAGCATCTCCATTCTGGCGTTGCTCCCCCTCGTCGTCCGGGATCAGTTGAAGAGTGGGCCAATTGTCTACGGTATCTTATTGGCCGGCTTCGGCATGGGTGCTTTCATCGCGGGCATGGGCAACGGCTTCTTGAGGAAGGTCACGTCTCAAAACAGGCTGGTGGCCTTCGCCTCTGTGGCTTGTGCAGTCTGTTGCCTCTCCCTTGCCCTTACATCGTCGATTCCTGTGGCGGCCATTTCGCTGGCGCTCGGCGGAGCGGGTTGGCTTATCACCTGGACGGGCATTGACGTGTCGGTGCAGTTGGCAAGCCCAAGGTGGGTTGTAGGCCGCACGCTCTCCATTTACTACGCCTTGAGCGCAGGCGGTATGGCTGCTGGCAGCTGGATCTGGGGTTCTGTCGCGCAAAACTATTCCTTGACCTTAGCATTGGAGGGCGCCGCAGGCGCTCTGTTGCTGGTTGCAGCAGCGGGGATCGTGTTGCCGGTCCGTCCCTGGGAAGAAACCGATCAAGAAAGTTCAGTTTTTCATCCGCCGGACGTGGCTCTCGATCTGAAACCCAGAAGTGGCCCTATCGTGGCCAAGGTCGAGTATTTGATATCGGAGGAAAATATCGAGGCCTTTCTGGGCTCCATGCGCACGCGGCGACACGTCCAGAGCCGTGCCGGTGCACGAAACTGGACGCTCCAGCGAAATCTGCAAACACCGTCACTTTGGACGGAGACATTCCGCACCCCCACCTGGATGGACTTTCTCCGCCTAAATCATCGACTCACCGCAGCAGATAAGGAAGTCGCCCAGCATCTCCTGTCACTGCATGAAGGAGAGGTGCCTCCGCAGACAGTGCTTTCGATTGAACGGACGACCGAGGCAATTCGTACCCGTACCTCGACAATCTTTTCTCGTCCTCCAAGATGACGCCATCAAGCTGCTGTCCAGGGACAGGGTGGATCACCGGTGCTTTGCAGAGCACAGCCTCACACCGAGAGCAGCGTGCTCCGGGTTGTGCGCTTTCGCGCGCACCCAGGCGAGATGATGGTGAACGCGGCGTCAAGTGGAAGTCCCCTGCATACGCTTGCGGAGTCTTCTGCGAGAGCCCATGCCGACGAGCGCCAAACAAGGTTTGATGCCTTTCGGCGTCGTGGCCTCAACTCATCGATTCGCGAGAAAAGCATCGAATGCAGCAGCAACGGCGCGAACAACAAAGCGGTGCTCCGGCCGCACGCGGATGAAGCCGTTTTCGACGTCCAGGATCCCCTCCTCAGCCAGCGTCACCAAACTCTCAACTGAATCGAGAAAACGAGCTGGTTCGATTTCGTGGGCGGCACAGATGGTCGGCACGTCGGCCTCCAAATCGCACATCAGTCGCTCGATGATCGCTGCGCGCACCCGGTCATCGTCGGTCAGACGGTGACCCTTTGATGTCGCCAGACGTCCACTTGCGATGTGCCGGGCGTAAGAATCCCGTGTTACTTCGTTCTGAACATACCCCTCGCGGACTCGGCCAATAGCCGACGCGCCTAAGCCGATCACGTTTTGCAAGTATCGGCCGAGTATCCCAGCGAATTACGCCGTAGGCGCGCCCGGTCTTCTGCGCTAGCGCGAGTTCGTCGTCCGGCGGAGCGAAATGATCGAGCCCGATCTCCCGGTAGCCAGCGCCAACCAGTGTCTCGGCGACAGCTGCAGCCTGTTCGGCGCGAAGATCGCCGTCCGGTAGACCTGCCTGCTCGATAGGCGCTGGTTCTTTATCACGGAAGGAATATGCGCGTATCCGAACACCGCAAGCCGGTTGGGGCGCATGGCGACCGCAGCCATCGCGGTCTGGATGCAGGACTGCACAGTCTGTTTCGGTAGACCGAAGATGAGGTCGAAGTTGATATGGCCAACGCCATGCCGGCGGAGATTTTGGACTGCAGCGGCCGTCTGCACCTTACTCTGGATCCGATTGATCGCCTTTGCACATCGGGATCAAAGCTCTGCACGCCGATGCTCGCGCGGTTGACACCGTTAGCTGCCAAGGCTTCGGCCATTTCCGGTGTGAACGTTCGGGGATCGATCTCCACGGTGATCGCAGCAGTTTTGCTGAAAGCGAAGTGGCGGCGTAGAAATTCCATCAGCGCCAAGTGCTCGGCTGGCCCGATAAGGTGAGGCGTTCCGCGCCGAAATGCACATCGCTCACCGGCAGCCCTTGCCGCACTTGCTCCGACACCAAACTGATCTCCTGACGCAGCACCGCTAAATAATTAAGGATCGGGCCGTTGCGACGGATGACCGCGGTAGGGAAGCCGCAATACCAGCACATGGATCGGCAAAACGGAATGTGGAAATAGAGCGACACCGATTCGTCGGCCGGGAGGCCCCCCAGCCATTCCTCATAATCGTCAGCACCAACTGCCGCAGAGAAGTCTGGCACAGTCGGATAGATGGTATACCAAGGCGGCCGGGGGTCCCGGTACTTTGTCAGGATTGAGGTGTGCAAGGAGCTGTCATCCCACGTCGCTGATCCATCATTCTTTCGTTGCGCGCTCGTCCTGGTCTCTGACCTAAGTCAGTGCGTCCCGCTTATGTCGCAGTCTCGTTTGGACAGGATGGGGTCAACCACGCCGGGGAGCGCGCGTGCCATGGTTGCGCCTGAGGTGATGGTGCGGTGCCGCATTCAACGTCTGAGTAGTACGTGACGCCAGTGCAGTGTGCTTGAGGCGTCTGCGGAAGAACTTTGCAATGCGAAATTCATGTCCGACGCAACGGACCTGTCAAGCCTCGTTCAGACGCCATCCAGGTCCAGCCAGCGGCCTTCCCTGCCGGCCGAAAAACCATACCGGCTTTAGCCACCGAGACGCTCTAAAGCTGACGTCGGCTCATTTGATGAAAGGAGGACGCCGCTAGGGGGTGCACAAGGTTCCCCGGCTTGACGTCGCTTCGAGCGAAGAGCGGCGGTGTGGCTTGTCGTCAAGCGCCGGGCAGCGTGCCCCCTACCGATATCCCGAAAAGATCGACCAAGATGGCCATGCCGACGCCACACGCGGTCTGGATGAGGCCGACCATGAAAATGCGATTGGCGCGTTCGTAGATGGGGCGCCGCAAGGAACTCATGTCGAGCAGCATGGACAGCGCTCTCATCTGCAGTGCGATGCCGAGCAGGATCGGCACTACGGCGAACAGATCGTAGAGTTGCCATGGCAAGGGGTTCGCGGCCCAATGAGTGAGGAAGCCGAGCGAAAAGGCAAGCAGGATACCCACGGCAGTGATTGTGCCGTTGCGGAAAATGGTCTCGATCGGTTCTTCCTTCGGATCGTGCTCGTCCAAGCGGCTTCCTTTCGTTGCTCTTTCCGTCGAGACTAAGTTCTCGAGAATGCTGTTCATCGCCAATTACTCGAGGCGAGCCGTAGGCAGCCGTTTCAGGGTGCGCTCCCTCTCGCTTCCGGCCGCGCAATGTACCTGCACGGCGAACTTACAGCGGCGAAAAGGTGCTGCGGCCACCATGCGACGCCTCGGACGCGCACGCCCTCTGTTCCTGGCGCAGCCCTTGCGGAGCGTACGCGCAGTGATCCTTCTCGGTAGCGCATGGCGCGGCCTCCGTTGCGGTCAGACGGGAAGCCGTCGCTGTTAAACGAGACTGTCACATATCGAACATGGCGAACCGTGTCGCACATTGCTTTTCGCAGTGACCCTCAAAAAAAGTGATTCCAGCGAGACGAAGGCGCGTCGGCCCGATTTTGGTGTCGGCCGCATTTACGCTTCAGGTTGGCATGTCGCTTGCTGCTCTATTTCGGAGAGCTGCAGCGGTCCGACCGGAGTGTTTCACATGTAAACGATAATGAATCTCCTAACAGAAAACACTATTATAAGTACATGTGGCTTTTACGCTGGCTCACCTCTCGTGTCAAGCGCTTTGGCGTCCACATATTGGAGACAACACGCACAAAATTTAGAGGAAAAGCTTGCTCTTTCGCCTCTATCCTTTTTATTCCTTCATGGAGATCTAGACATGTACATCAAGAGTCCTCTTCTCGGCTTAACTGCTCTGATGACCGTTTCCGTCGGTCGAGCAGCTGGCGCCGAGCGGGAACCGGCCGAGTACATCAAGATCTGCGACGTCCTCGGCTCGGGATATTCCTATATTCCCAACACCGAGACCTGCCTGCGCATCGGCGGCTATGTCCGTTACGATATCGGCCTGGGTGACGTCCGATCGTATGACAGCGCAAGAACCTCGGACGTGAGAACTGGCGAGGACCAAGGCACTTGGCGAAACAGCACACGCTTCACGTTCAAAACTTGGACCGGCCAGCAGACCGAGCTCGGCGCGTTGACGACCTATACCGAAACCCACGTGAATTTTGGCAACAGCGCTAACTCGCATGACAGTCCTCAGAACTATGATTTCAACAGCGGCCTCGCACTGGCTTCTGCCTGGGTCGAGCTGGGAGGCCTGCGAGTTGGCAAGGAGGGGTCGGCCTTCGATACGTTTGTAAGCTACGCTGGCGACGTTCTCGATAGTATGCTCGTTCCGTCGGCCGGCTTCGACACCAACGTGGCTCAGTACCACTTCGACGCCGGCAACGGCATTTCGACTGTGATTTCGCTCGAACAAGGATCGGGCTCAGCCGGTACTATCGACAGCTATATTCCGCACGTTGTCGCCGGCTTGAAATACACGCAAGGCTGGGGCTCGATCACCGGCGTCGCGGCTTATGACAGCAATTACGAAGCTTTTGCCGGCAAGATCCGCGTCGACGTCGCTGTCACAAACCAGCTGTCGCTGTTTGGACTCTTCGGCTACGGTTCCAATGCCAGTCTCAACGAGGACTCAAACGGCGCAATTGCCAATCATGGGCGCGGCTCGTACAAAATCTGGAACGGCCAGTGGGCTTTCTGGGCGGGCGCCACCTACGAGTTTGACGAGAAAACTTCGTTCAACCTTCAGGTCTCGGGTGATCAGCTCAAGGATGCTGGTGTGGCTGCAAACGTCGCCTACATGGTCGTTCCCGGCTTCACGGTCACAGCCGAGGTCGATTACGACCACTACGGCAACTCTGGCCTCGGCCCTGCCGAGCCTACCGCCGTCAAGGGCACGAGCAAGCCGAACAGCGTCGGCGGCATTCTCCGCTTACAAGGCTCATTTTGAAATCTCTCCAGTCGCGAGCATGGCAAAGGCACTTGCCTCGACAACGCACGCATGGAGAGCTTCGTTCGCCATCTTGAAGTCTGCATCGACCGTCCACGGCCCATCGTACCAACTAGAAACTGAAAGTTATGAGCCCTGTGTACTACACCTAGCCCTTGACCTGCCCGATGAACCGGCCAGGGGCCGTCAGTTCAAATTCGGGGCCGCTTAGAGGGCAGTGTGAGGCCGTGTTAGGTAAGCGCCACTGCAATGTCGAGGCCGCGACACGCCTGTCGCTTTGGACGGCTGGAATTGCCCTTCGCGGCGCCATTCATTCTCTCAACATTTACGTGATAATGCACGCTGAGTCCGAGCCGCGTGGCAGCACCCATCCTAGGTCACTATCGGGGGGCCTTAAACCTGAACAGCTCCATCGTCGCGGCTGCTGCGGAAGCAGGAGCTATCACTGGGACCCGTACTGGTGCTTGTCAGCCGCTGAGCCGCTACTTCGTCTTAGGAAGAGCATTGTCCTTGCCAAAAGCCGGCCAGTATTTCGAGATTGCCAGTGTGGCGCCGGCTGAAGAGAAATGACCATAGTCGAAATATAAAAACTCTCCTCTATCGGAATAGGCGCAGCGTCCTGCGCTGCACAGGAATTTCAGCGGATCGATGAATGTGGCGCCTTTGGTAAATGAGCGCACACGTTCGTTGATGTCGGGGTCCATCGCGATCGGCCAGGACGTATCGTCCAGATTTTGGCGCTTGGCGAAGAACGCAATTTTCCGGACGTCAGTTGGGAACTGCGGAGACTGGCCGATGACAAACACGCGCACGCCCAGGGCACGAAGCGTAGCGATTGTTTGCTGAAGACCGTCGAAACCTCTGACCTCATAGTCACTCCATCTACCGCTGAGGATAACCGTCTTGATGTCCGCTTCCAAGATGACGTCCAAGGCCTTGCGATTGAACCGGACACAATCAAGACGATCGTAAGGGTAGTAATAGAGTATCGGCGCGCAGCTGGCGTACGTATATTCAACGATGTTCGCCTGCAATCGATTTATGTTAGCACCCAAGCCGGAAACATAGTGCGCGGCGAAGGAGTCGCCCCACAAAAAAACCGTTGTTGGAAAACCGCTGGTGCGCGTGCAATCCTCCATATTCCAGCTTTCGATCCGGCTGGTGCCCTCGTTGAAACAGATGCCATTCCTCCAGTCCCCGACGGAAATGCGCCGCTGGACATAGTCCGGAAACCGTTGCGGAAAGCCATTGCCGAGCGCCCCCGCCGCTCCGCCGGCACAAAGGACAACGATCGCGAGCGCTGAAAAGGCGAAGATAGGCCCCGGGGAGGTGAAGGCCCTCTTCTGTCGAAACGGCTGCTCTACAAACTTCCAGGAGAATGCAGCCAATGCGAGGCTTGCCACCAACATCGCACCGGTCATCAACGGATCGAGTTTTTGGAACGAAAGATAGTGCGCGAACGCATTGAGAGGCCAGTGAACAAGATACAACGAATACGAGATGAGCCCAATCCAGACCAGCGGCCGGACTTCGAGCATGCGGGTGGCGACCGTCGAGGGGGTATTTTGGCCAACATAGATCAGAAGGGCCGTTCCGATGCATGGATACAAGGCGTTGTAGCCTGGGAACGGATCACTCGCCGAAATCGCGAAGAACCCGATGGCGAGAAGGCCAAATCCGGCCACCCCCACCGACTCCATCAGGAATCGGTTGCCCAGCGGCGAGGGGCATTTGAGCATGAGCAGGGCGCCCAACATGAGTTCCCAGATTCGGGTCGGCAGCAGATAGAATCCGGCGGTGGGTGCCAGCGATGTCGCCATCACCGCCACTACGAAGCTGCAGAGAATTATCGGAAGAAGTGTCGTCAGCCAGCGCTTCCCGATGTAGCGATAGATTAGGAACATCAGGATTGGTGCGAAGATGTAGTACTGCTCCGCTACGGAAAGCGGCCAAGTGTGCAACAGTGGTAGAAGCGCGGCATCGATAGAGAAGTAACTTGACGTTTTCCAGAAGAAAACGTTCGACCAGAAGGTCGAGGTAGCTATGATGCTAAGACTGAATCCGCGCAGATCCGGTGGCAGAAGAATGAACAATGCTGCAATGCAGGTGAGAAGCATCACAAAGACGAGCGCCGGCAGAATGCGCCGGGCACGGCGCCAGTAGAAGTTGACGATGGAAAATTGGCCGCGTTCAAGGTCATCCAGGAGGCTTCCGCTGGTTAGGTAGCCGGAGATGACGAAGAAGATATCGACCCCGCTAAAGCCACCCGGGATCGCCGAAATTCCGAAATGAAAGAGTACGACCGGAAGTACAGCAACGGCCCTAAGGCCCTCGATATAGCGCCTATATTGCATCCAGCGGTTCCTTTTATTTTAGATCAGGACGCGATTGGAAGCTTTCAATCTCCGGTAGGAGTGCTGCCGAGATAAGGGCGGTATCAGCCACCTTTATCCGTCCCGAATGTTCTGTAAGTTGCAACTGGTACAGAAGCACGATCGCCATCGCCGGCCTTGACGGCCTGATTGTCGAGCAGATCGCGCGGATCGTTGACCATCACGGCCAGGTTATGTCCTGTCGAACAACCAAGCGGCTGTTTGAAGGATTCTTCATTGGGTAAGGCACCATATGAGGGACAGACCGGCGGACGGGCGTGATAGACAATCGCCTCAATTCGCACTGAGCCGGCGTCGTGTTGATCGCGCAATTGAATGTTGTCTTCTTCGATTGCCAACTGCCTGGCCTGATGGGCTACCCCTGCGCTGAGCTGGGGCGAACCGCTGATGAGGAGGTGGATGGCATCGAACCGGCCGCGACTGGCCTTGTCTAGGAAAACACGCAAACGCTGCCGTTCGGAAGCGCGCAGGCTTTGCAACGTCAGGACGGTGGTCTCCTCTCGGACAAGCATTGGTGCCGATGGTTCGACATCAACTGGCGTAGTGCTTGTGCAGCCACTTACGCTTGGTGCCAGAGCGACAAAGAGGATTATAAAACGCAACATCTTTGGATGACACTATTCGATGATGAAGCCGAGACCGCCCTGGGCGCTTGGCGCGCCCGCACGGATAGCAGCGCGGTCTCGCGGGGGACTTGTCACGGAATTCGTCGGAGCGCCCCCTCCGTTCAAAGCCGGTGCCGCCCGCTCGGTCGGTGCGCTCATCTGGTTTGGGTTGGAGCCTGGTCTTACAATGTAAGGCGTAACTAGAATGACCAGTTCTGACTCCTCTTTTTGAAACGAGGTCGAGCGAAAAAGCGGTCCCAGGATCGGCAGTTCTCCGAGCCAGGGAAAGGCCCTGACATCATTGTTGACGTTCCGCCTGATTAGACCGCCGATTGCGAAGCTCTGGCCGCTGGCGAGTTCGACGACCGTATCGGCTCGGCGCGTGGAAACTGCCGGCACGGAAATTCCGTTGATTTGCACGGCACCTTGCGTCGACAGTTCACTGACTTCGGGCGTTACGTGAATGTTGATTTGATTGTTGCTGAGAACTGTCGGCACAAATTCCAGACTGACGCCGAAGTGACGGAATTCAACCGATACCTGCCTGTTTTCCTGCAGGACAGGAATGGGAAATTCGCCGCCCGCGAGAAAGCTGGCCTTTTCACCCGACATAGCGGTGAGGTTCGGCTCAGCCAGGACGGAAGCTATATGCTCCTTGGCGAGCGCGTCGAGAACCGCGCTGACGTTGACGGCACCGTTGTCGAATCCGATTTCTGCTGTACCGCCACCCTGGGTTGAACCAGACCCAGCGCTTGCAGCGCTTCCGCTTAGAACGCCCACTTTGAAATTGCCGATTTGACCGAAGGCGGACAAGTTGACGCCGAGTGACTTCATGGCGCTGCGTGAGACTTCGGCTACGCGCACGCTGAGGTTAACTTGCAGGGATCCAGCGACCTTGATGTTGTTGACGACTTGCGCTCCGTCGCCCAGATATTGCTCAGTGACTCTTTTTGCGGTGTCGGCGACCTCTGCGTCGGGCGCCGTCCCGCTAAGGATTGCGCCGCGCGGCGTATAGTTGACGCGGATGGGATAGTCGCCGACCTGCTCCCGCAACATGGCGCGTAAATCCCCGATCGGTTGCGTGACAACGATACGCAATTCGGCGAGAGGCTCGCCATTGCCATCCAAGGCGAATAGGCTGGTCCGCCCCGATTTCTTGCCAAAGACGAAGATTGTTTTGCTCGATGGCGCCTGAAAATCCGCGATCGTGGGGTCAGCAACAAAGATGGTCGTGGCTGGCGCGGGCAGATGAACGGTCTCCCCGAGCGAAGAGGAAAGGGTCAGCGTGGCGTTGATGCTATTCGAAGCCGCATGCGGCGGGCCTTTGTCCTGCTTGTTTTGCGCCGCGACACCAAGTGGGAAAGTCACAATAAGCGCGCAGAGGAGATGGCCCAGGTAACGGGGAACTGCAGGTCTTGTAACCTTGTTGGCGATCGCCCGCCAATTGAGCGCATGGCAAGGATGTTGAAGGATCAGCAAAATAGATCTTCTTTCGATTCGACAAACTATGCGGACGAGGCGTCAGTCAATTCTAGGATGTAACCAATGCCTCGGATGGTCTTGATCCGTGGCGTTGCACCTGATCTGGTCAGATGTCCCCGTAAACGATAAATTCCGACTTCAAGCGCGTTGGCAGACACGTCGTCGTTGAATGAATAGAGGTGATCTTCCAATTGCGCACGGGGCACGATGCGGCCTGCCCGGTTAAGCAGGTGCTCTAGAATACAGAGTTCGCGACGTGCGATCATCATTGGGTGCCCATCAACGAAAACCTGGCGGGCGACCGGATCAAAGTCGAGATTGCCAAATACGAGCCTCAGGTCGGTCATCTGTGTCGCCCGGCGCAGAATGGCTCTCATTCTGGCAATAAGCTCATCGGTAGAGATGGGTTTGAGCAGAAAGTCGTCCGCACCACCGTTGAAGATCGCAATTCGCTTATCGAGATCGTTAAGGCTGCTCATAATGACGGCAGGAACTGAATGCCCGTGGGTCCTCAACTGCCTCAGCCAACCCAAGCCATCGCCATCTGGCAGAGCCAATTCCAGCAGGAGAATTTCATAGCTGGCGCAAGAAAATGCACTCGAAGCCAGTTCCAGAGTACCAACGACATCAACGACGAAGCCGCCATCCCCGAGCGCAAGTCGCATGGCGCGCGCAAGATCCGCATGATGATCCACGAGCAGCGTTCGCATTTCATCTCCTCTCGAAGAGGGACGGCCCATCGAACGCGTCACCGGCGGCCATCTGATCGGAGCACACGGCGCGCAACTCGTCGCAGCTCTCGGAACTGGTCCGAGTCGGAGGGACATGCAAGTCGCTCGGTGGCAATAGGCGCGGGTGAGGACCAACTGACGGGCTCAAATACGCCGGTCGGCGAACCCACGAGGCCAGCAACCCGCGTGCGATTTCTCGTTGCATCATCTCTCCTACGTGCAGCCCCTGCGCTCGCAAGGCAGCGTCGCGGCTCAGAGCCCGATTCCCACAGAGGGTAGGGTTAGCTTTCGAGAAACTGATTGAACAAATCGATTATTTGGATCGAATGCATCCACGGTATGGATGCAGCGCACCATCTTCAACGACTGCGGCGTCCTGATGCACTGTTGTGTCTGTCGTGCTCTGCTTTTTTCGCTGTCCTTCAAGGCTGGCGAGCCTGGTGGAACCTGCGCGTCATTGGCTTGGTAGCTTGAATGCTCAACAACGGAGCGCCCTGCGCAAAGCCGCTCTCATTTCCAAAAAGCCTTGCAATCTGGTTGGAGCACTTCGCGCTCGACACCAAAATAGGCGAGGAAAACTGACGTCTGACAGGGATGTACATGCAACAGCCGATTTGCGGCACCAGCAAACGACCGCGTTCAGGCTGAAGATCGACGACCAACGGCTCCTCGATTTCCGCACCGACCGCTTTTACAAGCTCTTCCTGTGCGGGCGGATGCCGGCAAACAGCAGCACAGGGTCAGCGAAACCGGGAGCGGGCCTGCTTGATCGCCATGATCACATTGCCGCTGTCGCGCGTGCGGAGCGGAATGCAATCGGTCCAGCCGGCGGCAATCCGGTCAGCACCATCGTCTGCACGAAGCTCCCTGACGAAGACGTGCCCGAATGCGCTCAACAAAGCCGGGCGGCGGATCTTTCCAATCGCCGAAGGTGCGGGCTGGCACCGAGCGGCGAACTGCGAACTCATTCCTGCCCGGCGGCGCTGGCCGCCGCGAGCGTCGATGCGGACCCAGCCGCTCCGAATCCTCCCACAACACGATGAGCGCGTCGCGGACATCGCTGCCGTAACAGCGGCTGCGGCTCTTGCCCGCAGACGGCCTCTGCTCACGACGGTTCATAAGACGGATCGCGCGCTTGCGAATAATAGCCGGTTACCGCCTCGAACTCATCCAGAATGCGCCGCTTGTCAACGCCGCAATAAAGCTCCACGATCGCCGCTTCACCGTGTCGCCATGCTGAGCCGCGCCATCCTTCCCCCGAACCGGAATGGCACGACCTGTCCATCCCCTTTGGAACAGGACACTATTGGTAACATTTTGCTTGAGGCAATGCGGCTCGTTGCCTTCCTTTTCGCTGACCGGAAGGGTACCGGAAGTCGTCTATCGCATTTTACCCGCTGAAAGCGGCAACACCTCGACCTCAATCGCAGATCATAGGAAATAGACGATCGCGTCGGGGCCTCAGCATCGGTTCACCGGGTTTCCGTCATCGACTGAAGCGAATTGCCCCATCGACCGTCACCGGGTGGGCCGCGATACGTCGCCGTGTATGATTAGCGAGCGCACGTAGCGGAGCCATAGCTCTCCACCCAGCCATGTTCCCCTAGTTGGAAAATGTCCGGCGGACCAGAGGTGCTGTCGTCAGCTTTTCCTGAATAGCGGCCAAGGCAATCCCTACCAGTCCATCACCACCTTGCCGGAACTGCCGCTCTTCATCGCATCGAAACCGATCTGAAAATCGTCGATGCCGATGCGGTGGGTGATCAGGCCGGAGACATCCAGCGGACCCTGCACAAGCGCGATCATCTTGTACCAGGTTTCGAACATCTCGCGGCCGTAGATGCCTTTGAGATGCAGCATCTTGAAGATGACCTTGTTCCAGTCGATCTCGAAGCCGGTCGGCGCGATGCCCAGAATGGCGATCTTGCCGCCATTGTTCATGGTGTCGATCATGTCGCGGAAAGCGGGGGCGGCGCCTGACATTTCGAGCCCGACGTCGAACCCCTCGGTCATGCCGAGCACCGGCATGACGTCGCGCAGCTTCTCCTTCGAGGCGTCGACGACATGCTGGACGCCGAGTTTCTTGGCTAGCGCCAGCCGCACCGGGTTGATGTCAGTGATGACCACTTTGCGCGCGCCGACGCATTGGGCGACGAGCGCGCCCATGATGCCGATCGGCCCGGCGCCAGTCACCAGCACGTCCTCGCCGACCAGATCGAAGGACAATGCGGTGTGGACGGCATTGCCCAAGGGATCGAAGATCGCGGCAATCTCATCGGGCACATCGTCGGGGATCGGCACGACATTGTGCTGCGGGATCGCCAGATACTCGCCGAAGGCGCCTGGACGGTTGACGCCGACGCCGAGTGTGTTGCGGCACAGATGCCCTCGCCCGGCGCGACAGTTGCGGCAATGGCCGCAGACGATGTGGCCTTCGCCCAATACACGCTGGCCGACCTTGTATTCGGTGACCGCTGCGCCGAAATCGGCAACGGTGCCGACGAATTCATGGCCCGTCACCATCGGCACCGGCACCGTCTTCTGCGCCCACTGGTCCCAATTGTAGATGTGCACGTCGGTGCCGCAGATCGCCGTCTTCTTGATCTTGATCAGCACGTCGTTGGGGCCGATTTCCGGCACCGGCACCTCTTCCATCCAGATGCCCGGTTCGGCCTTGGCCTTCACAAGCGCCTTCATCATGTTCGACATCAGGATTTCCCTATTCCGTGATTGCGCTTCTGGCGAGATAGCCTGCACAACGGGAAGGTAGGCCACTAACTCGTTTGAACGTCCGGAATGGTCAGCCCCGCCTGCTCGGCCTCGCGGCGCAAATTCTGACGGGGCCTGGGGCCGATCTGCTGGATCACCAATCCGGCTGCCAGTGAGCCAAGGTCGCCGCAAGTCTGCAGGTCGCGGCCTTGCGTGTAGCCATGCAGGAAGCCGGCGGCATAGAGATCGCCGGCGCCCGTCGTGTCGACCAGTTCCTTGATGGCGGTCGCCTTGATCACCACGGTCTCGTCGCCGCGCACGATCACCGAGCCTTTTTCCGAGCGGGTGACGGCGGCGATCCGGCAATCCTTGCGGATCTGGGCCAGCGCCTCGTCGAACGACGATGTCTGGTAGAGCGACTTGATCTCGTGGCTGTTGGCAAAGACGATGTCGACCGTGCCCGAGCGCATCAGGTCGAGGAATTCGTCGCGGTAGCGGTCGACGCAGAACGAATCCGATAGCGTCATCGACACTTCTCGGCCTGCCGCGTGCGCCAGCTTCGCCGTCTGGCGGATTGCCTCCTTGGCGCGCGGCGGGTCCCACAGATAGCCTTCGAAATAGGTGACCTTGGCGCCGGACGCCTTGTCGGCTTCGACATCCTCAGGGCCAAGCTCGACGCAGGCGCCGAGATAGGTGTTCATCGAGCGCTCGCCGTCGGGCGTGACGAAGATCATCGAGCGCGCCGTCGGCGGCTCACCCTTGAGCGGCGTGGTGCCGAAGGCGACGCCCTGCGCATGGATGTCGTGGGCGTAGATTTCGCCCAGCGCATCGTTGGAGACCTTGCCGAAGAAGGCCGCGCGGCCGCCAAAGCTGGCGACGCCGGCCGCCGTGTTGCCGGCGCTGCCGCCGGACGCTTCGATCGCCGGACCCATGCGGCTGTAGAGCAGTTCGGCGCGTTGTGTGTCGATGAGGTTCATCGCGCCCTTGATGATGCCGTTGGTCTCGAGGAATTCCTCGTCGCACTGGGCGATGATGTCGACAATGGCATTGCCGATGCAAAGCACGTCATAATCCGGCATCAAAATCTCCGCCAAAACCCGAGCCGGCTTCTTGCCACGCCGGCCGGGCGTGGTCTCGCGAGTTGAAATGGGTTGCCGCATGCGCTTGATCCAGCCGCCCTCACGCAGCTGCCGGTCCGGCTTCACGCAGCAAATCGTCAGCTTTGTCCGTCTTCTCCCAAGTGAACTCAGGCTCTTCACGCCCGAAGTGTCCGTATGTCGCCGTCTTGCGGTATATCGGCCGTAAGAGATCAAGCATCTTGATGATGCCTTTCGGTCGGAGATTGAAAACCTCGAGAACAAGGCGCTCGATCCTTTTTTCCTCGATCCTTGCGGTTCCGAAGGTATTGACCATGACAGAAACCGGACTGGCCACGCCGATCGCGTAGGCAAGCTGAACCTCGCAGACCTCTGCAAGGCCGCTGGCAACGATGTTCTTCGCGACATACCGGGCGGCATAGGCCGCCGAGCGGTCAACCTTGGATGGGTCCTTGCCCGAAAAGGCACCGCCGCCGTGACGCCCGGTCCCACCGTAGGAATCGACGATGATCTTCCGTCCTGTGAGGCCGCAGTCGCCGGCAGGCCCACCGACCACGAACCGCCCTGTTGGGTTGACCAGAAATCTGATCCCCGAAGTATCCAGGTGGGCCGGCAGGACCGGTTTTATGATCTCCTCAATGACGCCTTCGCGGACCGTGGCTTGTGAGACCGCTTCGTCATGCTGCGTTGACAGGACTATGGTATCCAGCGCCACCGGGCGGAGCCCTTCGTAGCGTACCGACACTTGAGATTTCACGTCCGGACGCAGCCAGCCAAGCTGTCCCGCTTTCCGGACCTCGGCCTGTCTTTTCGTCAAATGGTGAGCGAGTTGGATCGGCAGGGGCATCAATGTATCCGTCTCGTTGCATGCGAATCCAAACATGATGCCCTGATCCCCTGCCCCTTGCCCGAGATCCTGCCCTCGTCCTTCATCAACGCCCTGGCTTATGTCGGGCGACTGCTCGGTGAGGGCCAGAACGACGGCGCAACGTCGACCATCAAAGCCAATCGCATCATCGTCGTAGCCAATATCGAGTATCGTATCGCGGGCGACTTGGCTGTAATCGATGTGGGCATGGCTGGTGATCTCGCCAGCCACAACGACCATCCCCGTCTTCACCAACACTTCACAGGCGACGCGCGCCTTCGGATCGGTGCGCAGGACCGCATCGAGAATGGCATCGGAGATGTTGTCTGCCATCTTGTCGGGGTGTCCCGCGCCGACGGATTCGGAAGAGAACACGAACTGCCTGGTCATAAAAATGCCCTCGCTTCAAGTGCTGGAGTTAGTGAGGAGTTTCTGGATTGGGGTGGCTTATCGGTCGCGGATGCCGGGAACATCGAACGCAGTGCAGAAGTCGGCAACGTCTCTTCGTACGCTCGCATGAACTTCCTGGTCATCGGGCTGGCGGCAGACCGAGTCGATGAAAGCGGCGATCTGCACCATCTCCGTTTCGCGCATGCCCATGGACGTCACCGCTGGTGTCCCTAAGCGGATGCCGCTTGTCAGCGCCGGATGCCGCCGGTCGCCCGGGACCATATTGAAATTCGCAATGATGCCTGCACGCGATAAGCGCTCCGCATAGGCTTTGCCTGACAGCGGCCGGTCCCGAAGATCAAGGATCAGCATGTGATTGTCAGTGCCCCCAGTGACGAGTTCATAACCTCGCTCCAGAAGCGCCTGGGCCAGAGCCTTGGCGTTGTGGACGATCTGCTGACCGTAGACACGAAAGGACGAGTTCGCTGCTTCCTGCAAAGCGACGGCAAGCGCGGCGATAGTATTCATATGCGGTCCGCCTTGCAGAAGAGGGAACACGGCGCAGATTGTGTTTGCTCTTCGGATGATGGAGGGGCTGATAACGGTCTTCATTCCTTGATAAAATGAAGCCACCCCGGGGACCGCGGATCGACTTGTGAGAGGTGCTGGTGACCACATCGCAATGGGACACGGGGTTCGGATGCACTCCTGCGACAACCAGGCCGCAGATGTGGGCGATGTCAGCCACCAGATACGAGTTCACCTCCGAAGCAATTTCGGCCATTGCCGCGTAGTCAAAAATACGCGGATAAGCAGTTCCGCCGACCCAAATTAGCTTCGGGCGTTCCCGCTTGGCGGTCTCGCGCAAGTGGTCATAGTCAATTTGCTGTGTCTTTTCGTGCAGCCTGTACGGGACGCGCTGATAATCGCTGCCGGAAAAATTGACGGACCAACCGTGAGTCAGATGGCCGCCTTCGGGTAAAGGCAAGCCCATGACTTTGTCACGGGGGCTCAAAAGCGCGCGATAGACAGCCTGGTTGGCTGGCGAGCCTGAATAAGGCTGGACGTTGGCGTGTTCACTGCCAAATAGCGCTTTCAGGCGCTCGATCGCGAGGGTCTCAAGCTCATCGACGATCTCGTTTCCGGCGTAGTAGCGCGCACCGGGGTATCCCTCGGCATACTTGTTGGTGAAAATCGACCCGGTCGCTTCCAACACCGCCGAGGAGGCAAAGTTCTCGGAGGCGATCAGTTTGAGAGTTGTCCGCTCCTGACGCTCCTGTCTTAGAAGCAGTTCGTGAACGCGGGAGTCGACGGCGGCTAAGTGAGGCCGCCCGTAAGTGTCGGGCTGCGCGATGGCGCCGCCGGCGGAGTTATCCATGGTAGTCGCGCTCCATTTGGACTGATCTATTTCACGATCAAGCAGGCGGTCCCTTCAACCGCGCGTCTTGTATTGCTTCCAGGCGTTGTAGGTCTCTTTTATGATGGCCATCATCGTGGGGCAGGAGATCGACCACCAATTGAGCCAGCCCGCCATCCTTGCCTCCTGCTTGCATATGGTACGAAGACTGCGGACGTTGTTCGTTGCAGCAAAGAAAGTTGGCTCTGCCCAGCCGCCGAACGTGGCGTCGAACCTGCTCGCGAGGCAGACTGGTAATATCGGCCAGCTCGCCGACGGTTAGATCCGCATGCGCGCAAAGGCCCAGGATTCGAAGGCGATCAAGATGCGCTGCCGTCCTTAGGCGATTTACCAGTGTCAACATTGGTTGGCATCAACCCGGACGGGATGCAGCAAGCCGCTAGCCCTTCTATCCCCATCAATCCGCATGAGACCTCTCTCGTCATTTGCTGTAAATCCGCTGGTATGGATGCTAATGGAAGATGGATCACAGTCCTTTCTACGACTAAGACGCCAGATATTGGGGCTAATGTACCACCTGACAGGAGACTACACTCACGAACATTATGTGAATTTTTTTTAACGTTGCTGAGAATCAAGGGTGAGGTTTGGCGAATGTCTCGCCGTCGACTGTCGAATCCTGCCCGACGGGATTATGGGGTGCGTAGCCTGCTTGTCCTTTCCACATGACCAGCGACGATGGGGCGGAGGCGGCAGACATAGCTCTGGAGCATGCTGCGGTATCTTTGGCCTGAAGCCGAGGAAGGCGGACCGTGGCTTCCGCGCCGCTGCCGGGAGCCCGCGAACAGGCCAAGTTGATCAGCCGGGTGTTGCCGTCATAGAGCGTGAGACCCAAAGCTGGCCAGCCGCGCCCTGAGGCTGACGCACCGCTCAGCGTCCACCTTGCTCTCGAAGCCCATCGGCATAGCGCCGATAACGACTTGACCGCGTGCGTGTCGACGAGCGATCGGTGAGCGCAAGGATCGAGGGTGCAGTGCAGGATAATGCTGTTTTAAATCAGCGCTGTTTTCAGCCGACTGCCTTGAGCGTGGGCACAAGGATATAGGCCCAAGGCAGGAGATCATCGTCTGCTGTTCGGGAGGCCGCCCTGGGCGCGCGACAGCCGTTCCTTCGGCTGCGCCGCTCCGCCACCATCCGCGCCGTGCCTTCCGGAGACCATTCCCGCTGCCGGCCGGCGCCCGTGAAAACCTCGACCCGGCGCACCGGCTCGAGATGGCTGGGCTCAGCGTAACTCTGAAGTCGTCATATACCGAAGCCTTCACAGACTTCGGACATCCCCCTCACAGTCCGATCCAGATGGCGTCAGGAACACCGCTGCGTTGATGCGGATGAACCCCTGCTTGTGCCACAATGACCCTTATGTCAGCGCGCGAGCCAAAGCTTCCGCGCAAGGCGACGGCTAGGATAAGGCAATGCCGACGAAGGGCACATTGCTTGCCACACTCTGGAATGATGGCATGCTCGGAAGGCCTAGGCTTTGCTCAGGGCCGCCTGCAAGGCGCGCTTTGAGGTTATTCACATAGCCTTCTGCGTAGTCCTGCGCCGTCGAGACCGAAAGATCAATGCCTGCCGCCAAGGCCTCTTCCATCAGGTGCTTTACGAGCCCATTTCGAATGGCCAGCTTGACCTCGGGGCCTGCGATAAGGCCGATCGCCTGCGCGGCCATATTGAGGCCAGCTTCCTCCAGCGCTCGCTTCATATCGCCTCCGTTAATGGCCGTACGCAGGAGATTGGCTGCTTGCGACTCAGCCTCGAGAACCATCGAGGCAAGATCGGCTACTTGTCCGAGGCCCGGAATGAAGCTGAGCAGTCCCACCGCCGTTGCCGCCAAGTCGAGCACTTTCGTCTCGATTTTGAGCACGGAGTCGACGACGTGCATGACGGCCCCGCCGTTCTTTTTGGCTGACTTAATGTCAGGCTGGTCCATCAGGCCCATCTTCATGTCCGCGACGGCATTCTGCTCTTCTGCGGTTTGGGCGCCGTGGGTGATTGGCTGCTGAACGTTGCGGTTCGCAGACGACATGTTTGTGCAAAAATGGGCAAAGTCTTTTTTGCTGATATTGCCGGAATCAACCGTATGCCCGCCGCCAAAGTCGAAGAATTTATGATGGGTCTTATAGCCCGTGATCGAATTGTTCAGGAGGCCAAACAGAAGAGGATCTGAAAGGAGCTGAGAGGCTGCTTCCCGCACTTTCGGATCAAGGCTCTTGTCGTCTTTCATTTTCGCCAGTTTGTCGCGAGTCAGAACACCGCTTCCAAAGAACGTGTCCTGATGGTCCTTGATCATCTCGACCGTATTCAGCTCAGTTTGCGTGAGGCTCATCGACGATGAGGCGACTTGCAGGAAATCCTCTTTGTGCATCTTCCCTTTCGAGCCACCGCACAACTGGTTCCAAGCATCGGGGTGATCGAGGAAATATTGCGCCGCCGCAATGACCTGGGGCGGAAATTTGCCGTTTTTCGATTCGCCGCCGACCATTTTCTTGAACTCATCCAGACTCAGGTCCTTGGACAGATTTTCGGAGTACCGGTAAAACTCCCGCAAGGCATCGCTCAAGGTCATGACCGAAGGCTGCAAACCTCCGCTGCCGTCGGATGGTATGTAGTTCTGCTCGTAGCTTCGCGCTTGGGCTTCCTGAAATGCAGCAACTTGTGGGTGGTGGTTTGAAAATCCGGCCAAGTCCTTGGCGTTGATCTTGCCTCCACAGCGGCCGTCGCCCTGCGAGCCAATCGCATAAAAAAGTCCCGAATCCTGCTGCAGTCCCTGGATCGCCGCTTTCAGATCCGGTGGCGTAGAGGGATCATTGGCTTTGTCGGTCAACGACTTCCAAGTAAGCGGGCATTGGTCCTTGTGACGGTTGAGTACCGCAACAATCTGCAACTCAGCCGTGGTCAGCGACCCACCGTTCCACGTGATTCCGGGGCTCGGCCTGGGAGCCGGCTCGATCTTCGGAGTGACGCCGAGCAGATGTTGGGCTTCAGTCGCCTTGGAGCGTTGCGATTGGTCCTCCTTGAGAGCCGCCCTCATATTTGGCGGCAGCAGATCCAGTGGGTGTTGCTCCAAGCCATTCAATGTCAAGACATCCGGTGCCAGATGGCCCAAAGGGTCCTGCCGCAATTTATCCATTGTCGAATCAAGATTCGACGCTGGCAGATCCCCTTGCGCGAAAGAGCCGGGCTTGTCTGCCAGCACACAAGTGGACAGCATCGCTTCGAAGCACGATGCACTTTGCTGATGCTGGGTCGCAAAATGGGAAACTTTCAGGCCCGGCCAACCCCTTGCGGACTGTAGCGAATTTGAGCGGTAGAAAGTTGAAAGATTACTGGCCGACATTATGCATCCTCAGACGTGACGTTGAAATCCCCACAAGAGACCCCGACAGAAGATCCCTTGCGTTTCACAAAATTCGACAATTCCAAGCGTCGGCAGGTCACGAATGCGCCTGCCCTGCCTTCAATTGCTGTGTTCCGGGCCGGCTCCAAGGTTCGGTCCAACACAATGGCCGGAGTCACCGCGAGAGCTGCCGGGACTCATCATGAGCGGATTAGCTTTCGAGAAACTGACGAGTTTGCGAAGAGTTCACAAAGGGGTAGCCGCAGTCATGTTCTTCAGAGCTGCGGGAAATCCTCAATGTTCATTTCTTGCCCAGCTCAGGCTTCCCGCCAACGCTATCCTGTTGTGGGATGTCAGAAGAATAAGAAGCATCCGGTCGTCCGTCGCGAACGACCGTAGTGGAGGAGCCGCGAAACAAGATCAGCACTGATTCCTTTGGCGTTGCCGCTATGTGAGTCTGCGCCTGCGCCTGCGCCACCAAGCCGTTAAAGGTCTGCTCCACGAGTGCGACGAAGCGCGGTGGACCGGAAACGAAGACGAGGCCATTGCCTGGCACGGGTTTGACCACATAGCGCTCGTCGGAGATATCAAGCTTGTCGAGAGCCCCCTTGAACGCATCGAAGCGAATCGACGTCATCAAAAGCATTCGAGTTTGCGATTCTTGTGCAGCAGACACATAGAGCACAAGGCCGTCATAGTACCATTGTAGACCGTAAAGGTTCGTCAAGCGGTCGAGGAACGCGCGCGGTGGCAAATCAGGCATACGTCCGCGAATTCGCCCCTTCACCGCAGGACTGATGTTGACCCTGATATTCAGGTTGTTGCCGAATTCCTGCAACGCTGCAGCGAGCTCCTGATCCAGAACCGTGTATCTATAGGGTGTCGCCGGAAGGGACAGCGGGACTGCATGCGCCGGGTGAATCCCGGTGGACAGAAAAAACCCGGCACAAAGAAGTCTCAAAACATGCAGGGTGACGGGTTGGATAAGCGTTCTCGGCATGTCGCACTGATAAACCAAACGCTGAAATCATCACAAGTGACTAAATTGCCGAAGAGATTTTAGATTGTCGAAATGACGCCGCCGTTAGTCAGCTTGTTGTCAGCTTGCCCCCCTAGGAGTGTTGCGCCGACACCGGGTGATGAATGGGCGGGGCTCGCCCGGTCAGAGAGAGCAACCGAGTCCTTACATGATGATGCCTGTCACGTCGATCTCTGCCACTCTAACGGCTGGCCTCCCCAGGGTCGGATCACCGTCGATTGTCGAGCAGGCCCAGTTTGAGCGCGCCTTAGGGCATGCAGCCGACTCGCTGAAAAACGATGCCGCCGCGGGGCCAGCGAGTGCGGCGCCAGTTGCTGCGGCGATGGATGTTCAGCGCGCGGCTGCGCCGACGAGCGGCATGGGCGATCGCGTGTTGCAGACGATTTCCTCCCTATATCCACACAACACTGTTTCCTTCCCCGCGCTCGACCATGACATAGCCCTTTCGAAGGGCGCTCTACCGGGACCGGCGCAGAAGCTTCCCGTTCCAGGTGAGGCGGGAACCGGAATCTCGGGCATTCCCCAACAAGGGCAAGACTTCGAAACGATGATGGCTGGTCTTCGGGATGTTTACAACGGCGTCACCCAGGTGGCGCTTATCTCCAAAGGCGTCAGCGGCGTCACATCATCCGTGAATAAACTTTTGAAGGAAGGCTGAACCGCGCGCATGATTGGCTTGGCCGAGGGCGAAATCATGCGTGGCCTGTCAGGGTGGCGGTCGGTTAGACTTGTCATGCTGCCAGTTCTCGTCGCCCTCACTGCTTGCAAAGCCGACCTCTACACGCAATTGCAAGAGCGTGAGGCAAATGAAATGCTCGCACTTCTTGAAGACAACGGGGTCGCCGCGATCCGGGTGGTCGCCAAGGATGGAACCAGCACGATCCAGGTTGACGAAAAGCTGCTCGCCTTCTCAATCAACCTTCTGAACGCCAAGGGGCTGCCGCGCCAATCCTTCAAGAACCTCGGTGAGATATTCCAAGGATCAGGCCTGATTGCCTCGCCGACCGAAGAGCGTGCCCGTTACGTGTATGCCCTGAGCGAAGAGTTGTCGCGGACGATCAGCGATATCGATGGCGTTTTTTCTGTACGTGTTCACGTCGTGCTGCCGCATAACGACCTTGTGCGAGCCGGTGCCACGCCATCCTCGGCCTCGGTGTTTATCAGGCACGACGCAAAAACAAATGTCGCGGCTCTGCTGCCAAAGATAAAGATGCTTGTAGCCGACAGCATCGAAGGCCTGTCCTACGATAAGGTGGAAGTGGTTTTGGTGCCGGTAGAACGGTCCGCACACGAGCAACGGCCCGATCCGACTGCTGTTTTGCCACAAGCATCACTACCTCTTCCTGCGCCACTTCTGGCGACCGTAACAGGTTTTGCCGCAGCCGTATTCGCCGTGGCCTGTTATCTCTTGATCGGCGTTGTTACGCGTCGGCGCAAGCAATCAACCGGCGTTTCCAAGGTCGAGGGGCGCCGGGATGCTTCTGCTGTCGAGGCCATTCGCAAAAGAATGCCTGCAATTGGACGTGGGTGACATCTCATTGCCAATGCCTATACAGACCGCCCGACCTGATGGTCCGCACTTTCCGGGCGCGAGCGAGCTTGCGGCTTCGGCCCATCCAACCCGTCTTGCGGCGCGTCTTGATCCAGCGTTATCGGCCGAAACGTTAGTGAAGTTGCAGAAGTGTTCCAGACTGCATCCAAGGCTGGCAGAATTGCTGGGCAACGATGACGTGGATCTGAACCACATCGGCTGCAGGCCGGACCTTCTACGCGGGCATGATCCATATCGAGCGGCCCTTCTTGCTGGTAGTATCTGGCATGCCCGTTCGCTGGTCGCGTTTGTCTCTCAGCCTGAGCTTGCCATCCTTGTTAAACGCATCGGCGTGGATGCACACGCATTCGGAATCCGACACCTGCTGCATGCTGTTGACAAAAGACTGATCTCGGACCCAGAAAAACTCGCTCAGCAAATCGAATACGATGGACACGCATGTCTTGGAGCTTGGCTCCAGGACAGTTCAGCGACCGAGCGTAACCGCGTGCTTCTTCGATTGCCCGAGGGGACTGCCGCGGAGACTCCAGCACATGAGCATTGGACCGCCGCCGGCCAATTGCTTTCACTTGTAGTAGCTCATTTTGAGACAGAGACCCCGGTGAAATGACAGTCGAACTTTCCGAGGGGCCAATAGCGCCGCAGATGCGTCCAGTCGGACCACTGATACCCGCGAGCGAGCTCGAAACCTGGCACAGCGCCGCGCAAGCCCTTGCCGCGGCAGAACGGCATCGGCAGCGCGTTCGAAACTGGGCACGCGCGGTTTACCAGCGGGCGTGGGCGCGCGGCCACATGGAGGGCTCGAATGCAGGCACCGAGGAGATGGCAGGGTTGATTGCGGAGACAATCTCCGAAATCGCGCGACGAAAGGCGGCTCTGGAGCAGGAATTGCCGCAGCTCGTGATGGAAATATTGAGCGATCTTATCGGCGCTTTCGATCCGGGCGAGCTATTGGTGAGGGCTGTTCGTCACGCCATAGAGTGTCAATACAGCGGCGCCGACGTTTGCCTTCATGTTTCTCCCATGCAAGTCGACATGCTTGCACGAGAGTTTGCTCGATGCGACGGCCAGGATGGTCGACCAAGGGTGCGGATCGAGCCCGACCCGACATTGTCGCCGCAACGCTGCGTGCTGTGGAGCGAGTACGGCAATGTTGACCTTGGACTTGACGCCCAGATGCGCGCGCTGCGCCTTGGTTTCGGGACGCTCTGTGAGAAAGGCGAGCTATGAGAAAGCCCGTCCCAGAACATAACGCTGACGCCGACACTCGAGCTCTCGTTCCAGCAATCTCGTCTTTGAGGGCTGCGGCCAAGCGAATTGACACGCGTGCGGTGCGCGGTCGGATCACGCGGGCTATCGGCACACTGGTTCATGCCGTCTTGCCAGACACTCGTATTGGGGAACTTTGCCTCCTAGAGGACCCGCGAACCGGGCTGTCGCTCGAGGCCGAGGTGATCGGCCTGTCGGGTGATGGTGTATTGCTGACACCGATCGGGGACTTGGTGGGCCTATCCAGCCGCGCAGAGGTCGTGGCCACTGGCCGAATGCGTGAGGTGCCCGTCGGCGGCGATTTGCTCGGTCGCGTGATCGACAGTCGTTGCCGCCCATTGGACGGCAAAGGCGAAATCAAGACCGTCGAAACTCGGCCCCTGCATGGCAGAGCCCCCAATCCGATGACGAGGCGCATGATTGAGCGGCCATTCCCGCTTGGGGTCCGTGTCCTCGATGGTCTGCTGACGTGCGGCGAGGGCCAGCGGATCGGGATTTATGGCGAGCCAGGTGGTGGCAAGTCGACGCTGTTGTCACAGATCGTAAAGGGTGCCGCCGCTGACGTCGTCATAGTGGCGCTCATAGGCGAACGTGGACGGGAAGTTCGTGAATTCATCGAAAGGAATCTTGGTGAAGAGGGCCTTCTCCGTACGGTCGTCGTGGTTGAAACATCCGACCGCTCGGCGGTAGAGCGTGCGCAATGCGCTCCAATGGCGACTGCGCTCGCGGAATATTTCCGCGATCAAGGCCTACGCGTTGCTCTCATGCTGGATTCGCTGACGCGCTTCTGCCGCGCTATGCGCGAAATAGGCCTTGCTGCGGGTGAGCCGCCGACGCGACGGGGCTTTCCTCCTTCCGTTTTTGGCATGCTGCCAGGCCTGCTCGAGCGCGCCGGCATGGGTGAGCGGGGCTCAATCACGGCCTTCTATACGGTGCTTGTAGAGGGTGATGGCACGGGTGATCCAATCGCCGAGGAATCGCGTGGTATTCTCGATGGCCATGTCATCCTCTCACGCGCTATTGCGGCGCGATCGCATTTCCCCGCTATTGATGTGCTGCAGAGTCGCAGCCGCGTCATGGATGCAGTCGTTTCGGGGACACATCGCAAGGCAGCATCCATTTTCCGCGAGCTCCTGTCGCGCTATGCCGAGACCGAGTTCTTGATCAATGTTGGCGAATACAAGCCAGGTGGAGATCCCCTGACTGACCGGGCTGTCGCGTCAATCGACGAACTGAGGGAGTTTCTGCGCCAGAGCGAAGATGACGCGTCAGATTTCGAGGAGACGGTCGCATGGATGTCGCGTCTGACCGCGTAAACTGGATTCAGTCTTCGAGGTTACGGCTTCTGAAGGAAATGCAAGAGCGTCGTGCCCTTGGCGAGCTGTCCAAGAAGGAAGCCCAGCGCGATGTGGCCGCCTCAGCCGTACAAAATGCCTCTAGGGAGCTTGCAATGATACAGCAACATTGTTCAAGAAAAGAAGCAGCGCTCTATCAGCATCTGATGTCACTCGACAACTTGTCTAGCGCAGCGCTCGACCGTCACCGCCTTCACACTGAACAACTTGCCGCTGAGATCAATTCCAGACGGCAGATGCTTGATGATACCCAAATCGCTCAAGAGGAGGCTGAGATGGCGGCGTCCAGGACGAGGGAGCTATGGGTCATATGTTCGGCGGCAAGGGACAAATGGC
This sequence comes from Mesorhizobium sp. M2A.F.Ca.ET.039.01.1.1, assembly GCF_003998035.1. NCBI lineage: Bacteria > Pseudomonadati > Pseudomonadota > Alphaproteobacteria > Hyphomicrobiales > Phyllobacteriaceae > Mesorhizobium > Mesorhizobium sp. M2A.F.Ca.ET.039.01.1.1. Next base: position 26,384 of record NZ_RZRY01000005.1, read on the forward strand.
AACAAATCGAGGACGACGTGCGGCGCGCCGTCGAGACTCATTCGGAGGCCGCAGCCGAGATCGAGGCCGACGATGAGATACTGCTGAAATATGCGAGGGGGTCGCTTGCCTAAATGCCGCGCAACCGGATCCGACGGTCGCAAGAGGTCGTCCGAATGACACGACCGTGCAGTCTTTGATAGGCGCTGCGGTCACACCCGCCATGTTCGAACCAGTTCTGAAACTGTCCCACACGGTTGTCTCGTGGCTCAATGATACAGCAGCGCCGCGCACGCCGTTTCAAAGCCGGATCAACGAGGTGCCGCTATCGGTGCGAACGGCAGGGCTTGTCTGGCAGCAGGAACCTGCTGCCATTCCGATGCTTGACTGCGTCTGGAGAGTGGGAGCCGAAACGGTCATCTTGTCACTGTCGCGCCCGCTCGTAGAGGAGTTCATCACGACAGTGCAGAACGGCTTGGCCTTCCCTTCCGAGCCAACTGCTTCGCTAATTCTCGAACTCGCTCTGGAGCCGCTTGTCACTCGACTGGAGGAGACGACGCGTCTGAACGTGCAACTCGTGCGGGTATGCGAAGCCACGATGCTGGCTCCTCATCTTGAACTCGACATCATTTTCGGCGCGGTCAAGGGCAAGGGCCGTCTATTCCTGTTCACGCCACTTGACGGCTTAGTACCGCCTGCGTTTCGCGCGCTAGGCGAACTGCTTGCCCAGTTGCCGCGGCAGCTGGGCGGGCTGCCTCCAGAGCTCCCGCTCATTGTTGCAGGAGAGGTCGGCACGCTTCGCCTTCCTGCGGCGCTTCTTCGAAGCGCATGTGTCGGTGATGCATTGTTGCCCGATATTGCGCCGTTCGGCCGCGGCCAGATCACCCTAGCTGTCGGCCAGTTGTGCGCCGAGGCGGATCTTGACGGCGATGAATTAATCTTGCGGGGGCCTTTCCGCCCGCGACCGTGTCCTTTGGAGAGTGCGCATATGACACAACCCGGATCGCAACTGGAGCTTACTAAGGATCTCGACGATGTCGAGATCGTGCTTGTCTTTGAATGCGGCCGCTGGCCTATTTCTCTTGGGGAATTAAGAAGTGCCGGCGAAGGGCATATTTTTGAACTTGGATGGCCGATCGACGGCCCGGTCGACATAGTGGCCAATGGTCAGCGTATCGGGCGTGGCGACATTGTCCGCATCGGAGAAGAGCTGGGCATCAGGCTCCGTGGCGGGTTTGCATGCAATGAGTGAAGCTCAGCCGACAATCCTGGCGCTTCTTGCGGTTACCGCCGGACTCGGTCTGCTGGTTTTAGCAGTTGCCACGACAACGGCCTTTGTAAAGGTATCAATTGTTCTTTTCCTCGTCCGCAATGCGCTCGGGACCCAGACCATACCACCCAATGTGGTGCTGTACGCCGCGGCGATGATCCTCACTATGTTCGTTAGTGCGCCCGTTGCTGAGCAGACCTATGACCGCATGTCGGATCCCAAGCTCCACTATCAGACATTCGACGACTGGGTAAGCGCCGCTAAAGCCGGAAGTGAGCCCTTGCGCGAGCATCTCAAGAAATTCACAAATGAAGAGCAGCGGCGATTTTTCCTATCTTCGACAGAAAAGGTCTGGCCAGAGGAAATGCACGCTGCAGCCACGCCTGATGACTTTGCAATACTTGTACCATCTTTCTTGCTATCAGAATTGAAGCGCGGATTTGAGATAGGATTTCTACTTTATCTGCCTTTTATTGTTATAGATCTGATAGTGACAACTATCTTGATGGCAATGGGTATGTCGATGGTCTCACCAACTGTTATATCTGTCCCGTTCAAGATCTTCTTGTTTGTTGCCATTGATGGTTGGTCAAAATTGATGCATGGGCTTGTGCTGAGTTATACGTTACCGGGAGGCTGATCATCACTGAATCCAGCATCATTACTCTTATGAGCCAATCACTGGTGGTTTTCATGATCTGGATTCTACCGCCGCTCATTGCATCAGTGGTTGTCGGCCTCGTCATCGGCATCCTCCAGGCGGCGACGCAGATCCAGGATGAAAGCTTGCCGCTCACCGTGAAGCTTCTGGTCGTTGTCGCGGTGATTGGGCTGTTTGCTCCTGTGCTAAGCGCCCCGCTCATAGAGCTAGCCGATCAGATCTTCACCGAGTTTCCCGCAATGACACTTAGCTACTAGTCCGCCCCATGGACGCGCCATCGGCCGATATTCAAATTCTGATCCAGACGGCTCTCGAACTCGTCGTTGCGGCAGGTCTTGGGGCAGCCCGCGCGATGGGCATCATGCTGATCTTTCCCGTATTCACACGCTCGCAGATCAGTGGGCTGATCCGGGGCTGTTTGGCTGTTGGCTTCGCACTACCATGCCTGGCACACGTCAGCGGCGGATTGCCGGCGCTGGATCCTGATACGCGCCTGATCCAGCTAACCCTGCTCGGATTCAAGGAAGTTTTTGTCGGTGTACTCCTTGGCACTTTTCTTGGCATTCCGCTTTGGGGCCTTCAGGCTGCCGGGGAGCTTATCGACAACCAACGCGGCATCAGCAGCCCGACCGCTTCGGCCGATCCCGCGACGAACAGTCAGGCTTCCGCGATGGGCGTTTTTCTGGGGATCACTGCGATTGCCATATTCGTCGGATCAGGAGGCCTGGAAACTTTGATCAGTGTCCTGTACCGCAGCTACTTGATCTGGCCGGTGTATCAGTTTCACCCGACACTGAGTGGGCCAGGAGCAATGGAGTTGTTGGGGCTTCTCGACAGCATAATGCGCACGGCATTATTGGTATCGGGGCCTGTCGTGTTCTTCCTGATACTGATTGATATATCGATGATGCTGCTGCGTCGCTTTGCCCCGCAATTTAAGGCGAGCCAACTGTCTCCGGCAATCAAGAACATTGTCTTTCCAGTTCTCATGGTCACCTACGCTGCCTATCTGGTGGAGAGCATGAAACTGGAGGTCACACGTGCCAACGGCGTGCTGGAGTGGTTCGACAAATTGCTGCCATGAGCGACACAAGTGAAGAGAAGACACACGCCGCCAGCCCGAAGAAGTTAAGTGAAGCGCGCAAAAAAGGACAGCTGCCACGTAGCTCCGATTTCGTCCGCGCGGTCGGGACTTGCGCTGGGCTCGGCTACCTTTGGCTAAGAGGCAGCGTGATCGAGGACAAATGCCGGGAAGCGCTCCTATTAGCCACCAAGTTGCAGAGCCTACCTTTCGATACCGCGGTGCCGCAGGCATTGGTTGTGCTCGTCCAACTCACAGTCGCGGCTGTTGGCCCGCTGCTTGGAACCCTTGTCGCCGCGGTGATTTTGGCCAGCCTGCTAGCCAATGGTGGATTTGTCTTCTCTCTGGAGCCGATGAAGCTCAGCTTTAAGAAAATTGACCCCTTTGAAGGGCTGAAGCGCTTGGGGTCTGCTCGTTCCATGGTCGAAGTCTGCAAGACCATGTTCAAGGTATTGGTTCTCAGCGCAACCTTTTCCATTGTCCTTCTCGGGATGTGGAAGACAATGGTCCCTCTGCCGATCTGCGGCATGGGCTGTGTTGGCCTCATCTTTATGGAGACAAAATTGCTGATGGGAATTGGCGCCGGCGCACTGCTGGTCGGCGGACTGATCGATCTTCTGCTCCAGCGCGCGTTGTATCTGCGCGAAATGCGCATGACCAATACCGAAGTGACGCGCGAGTCGAAGGATCAGCAAGGAGCGCCAGAGTTGAAAGGTGAACAGCGTCGCATCCGCGAGGAGGCGGCCGACGAGCCTGCGCTTGGCGTGCATCGCGCCACGCTGGTCTTAACAGGAAGGGCGGTCCTGATCGGTCTGCGTTACGTTCGCGGTGAAACCGGGGTGCCGTTCTTAGTTTGCCGTGCCGAAGGTGAGCGCGTTTCACATGTGTTGAGCGAGGCGCGGGCACTACGCCTGACGATCGTCCATGACCATGTCTTAGCGCGTCAGCTGATAGGCACTACAAAACTCGGCCACGCGGTTCCTATGCAATATTTCCAGCCTGTCGCGAAAGCATTCTTTGCCGCAGGCTTGGCCTAGTCATTGGAAGTCCACGACTGCCCAGTTCAAAACTGACCTGGCTCCATGCTAGTGGCAAATGTCGGCTGGCCATCCGTGCCCCAGTGTCTCTGTCAGGCCAACCGCGCAACCGCGGGCCTGGGGCAATCACTCCCCTCGGATCTGCCACCCAGCAACTACGGCAAGTCCTCCGGGCATGACCTTGCAGCCTCTGCTGGCCGGTGCGTGGCGCAGTCCGAGGTTTTGAGGCCGGCAGTGCGGATTTGATTGGTGCAGCCGTTGGAATGCCCTCGTCAGCTAGTCGTCAACTAAGCGCCCTATGTTGAACAGCCGTGCTAACTTGAGCTCGGTTGCGAAACATAGGAGTACGAATCGTCATGTATGGTCGAATTGGTGGCTCATCCGATAGTTACCGCGCGCATAATGCCGGCGAGCAATCGGATGCAGGAAGCGAAGGGTTCGCGGACACATTTGCCCGAATGCACTTATCCGGATCGGAAGGTAGCGGCGCCTCATCATCGGCGGCTCCCCAAGCATACTCCCTCAATTCCCGACCTCCTGTGGTGGAGATCAACAGGACTTCCTTCAGGAGACAGGTGAGGCAATTTCATGGTGATGAAATCACGCACATCGCCGACAATCCTCAAGAGTATTCGGAGTTCGTATCGTCACGAGCCAGGCGCACCGCGGACGTTGCTCAGCAATATGGCATCCGTCGAGATACGGAGCACGCGCGATATTTCAGTTACCAATTGGGAGACCGGAGTGCCGGACTGCTGAGAATGGAAGGCGGATTCAGCATGAACGAGTTCGAATCGGAAAGTTGGCGGGAACAATTTCCTGGTCGAACTGAGGTCACTTCCATAGTGGATCTTCAAGTCGCCCATCCGCTCGTCGAAAATGCGGGCGATATTCTGCTGGAGCATCAACTTCGGATAGACGGCGACCGACCGTTGCTGAATTGGCGTGCGGCTAATCCGGAAGCACAAGCGCGCGCGCAGACGATGGGGTTTGTTGAAGTGGATCATGGCGACCTGGTGCTTGACCCTACGCAGCATCCCGACAAATGGACGAAGAACAGTGCCGGTGAGTGGCAGCGTGCAGGCAAACCTCCACTCTATCTCCACAAAACCGAGGATAGCGACAGCAGCGATAGCGGGTCCGACGACGATTTCATGTGATTTGTCGACCCGCCGCCGAGCCTTGCAACTGGTGACGGTTGCAAGGCTGTTGGCAGTGAATGCTAATTGTCCGGCGACAGCCCCGCCTTAGCGCCAGCGCCGCCGAGCAATCCAGCCCATCTCCCAGACAATAAACTGCGGATGCGCATCGTGGGTGCTTGCGAGCGGATTGTATTCGGGCCGGAACTCCGCCTCTTGGAACCGAGCTCTCCCGAATCCAATTTTCTCCACCACACCGTTGGGTCGTTGCGATGCGCCGATCCCGATCGGATCGGCTATGCCTGCTCCGCGCTCGCAGGAAGACCTTCCGCCTCGATCTTGGCGGCGCGATCTCGGCGATAAGTTGGATGGGAGGCAAGATACGCCGCCACGTCAACAGCCGGTAACGCGACATCGCAAATCGGCCCTGACGGTAGCCGATCGACTCCAATCGCCGGACCGCAACTCGCGCAGCGGCATTCGCGGTTTGGCCAGGAGAAATGCTCGCTGACTCACAGCGTGGCCGGCCGCATTCTGAGTGCCCTGTCATGCAGCCTGCGCCGACGGGAGCTCGGCACGCGAATGGCGTGGTTGGCGGCCAAGCCCTGAGGTCAACAAGGACTTACAGAAAGCGGGGGTGAGTTTGCCGCGATGAATTATGACCTTCTCGCGACCGGACCTAGCATCGGCTTCCTCTCGCTCTCGATTGTAGCCGCGCTGTTCGTTGGATTTAACGTGGCAAGCGGTGAATTCGGAATCAGCCAGCCCTTCCAAGTTTCTGGCCATGACGGGGCGACTCGTGTGGATGTGCACCCACATCGGGCTCGGCATCGCACCATTGACCAGCATCTTGGGCTGCAGCTTCATCTCAAACAGCTTTCCTGGCTCGCCACGCAGCGCGACCGGTGCCTCCGGCGGCATCAATTCGTCGGCATTGCACAAATGTTCCAGGTATTTTTGCGCCGGAAATGCGTAGGTCTTCATGCAATCAGTCGTAATGCCGGCTTTTCCTTCATTCAATGCGTTGGCCTGTCCCAGCACCATGTTCAGCAACCCTTTGAGCTGGTCTGTGCGTTCGTGCACTTTGGGTAGCTGGGTGGAGGTGAGTAGCAGGCGTACATTACGCCCCTGCAACCCGGCGAGACAGGTTTGCATCTCAATGGCCTGGGCTCGCAGGTACTGGGCCACATCGTCCACGACCTTACCGGCCTCCTCAGGCTTCATCTGGCGCACTTGGGAGACGACGCTTTGCTGACCGGCCAGATCGAACTGCAAAAGTTCGTCCAATCGTTTGAGCCGCTCCGTCAATACCTCCATTGACAACGCGGCGCCCCCGATTGTCGAGCCTGCCCCCGACGAACTCGCAGCCACCTCTTGCGCTCTCACCTGTGTACTCGCAACTTGATCCGAGCGCGCGAGAACCTTGGCTGCTGGCACTGTGCCGGCGTTCGCAGCGACTGGTGTTGATGGCTGCCCGGCGGCAGAAGTCCCGGCGCGAGCTGCCGACTTATGCTTTGACTTCCCTTTCCTTCGCGCTGTAGTGCCTTCTGACACTGCAGCCGTACCAGCAGTGCCAGCCGGTATCGCAGCGCCTGCCCTGGCCGGCATCGCAGCGCCCGCCTGGGCCTGTGGCGCCATGATGGCTGACGGCGGAGACTGCAGGTTCAACAAGTGCATGGCATCGTGCGCAGTGATCCATGCATCGTCCACGATCCGTTCGAACAGTTTCAATGGGAGGCCGGCATCTGGGTAGGTATGGCTTAGCTTGGTATGCACCTCGTGCAACGCCAATCCAAAATCCGAAAGCCGCTCCATGATTTTTTCTACAACCGCGCAATCATGAGCGTTGAGTGTTTTGCCATCATCCATTATGCCCTTCGCCAAAGAGAGGGCGCGAAGAGCTTCTTGAGCGGCGCTTGCCATCAGCTGCACCACTCCATTTCGACCGACGAGGAGTTCCTTCAAATCTGGCTCGAACCTGCTCGCCCGCAGTTCAATCTTGGCCCGCGCAAGACCGATCCGCTCACGGACCAGCCAGATCCTGACACTCAGTACCGAGCCGGCACGCAGCCGCAGTGCGCACCGCTCGGCTTCCCGCATCACGGGCGTTCCACTGGATAGGCTAGCGGTGGCAGCGCAGGCGGATCGCTGCCGTTCGGAGCGCCATGCCTTTTTTTCCCACCACTTAATTGCCGCCGTATGGTGGTTCTCCACATTTAAAATCAACAGCTCCTGCCGGTCCGCCTGGGAGTAGGAGTAGAGTTTATCGACCATACCTGCCGCTTTCTTGGTCTTTTTGTCCAATTTCGTGATCGTCGACAGGCCAAGTTTGTCTACTTCATTCGCGGCGTCGCACACGATCTGGCAACATCTACGCACCTTGTCGTCTGGCATAATTGTCTGCGCCTCAGCCGCAGGCAGGCTAGCGCGGTACTCCAGAATTGCTGAGGCTGCATCGACGACCCGACTGATCAGCTCCACCGCCTCCTCGGGGACGTCGGTTTTCCTGGCCGCAGCCTCGCAATCAGTCAGTTGTTGAACAAGACTGTTCATTCTGAGCTGTGTCGGACTGATATCTTCATTTGACGATGAGCTGGTGCCTTCCACCTGCGCGGTTGATAGTTGGCTACCGACCGGCGCCATGGCTTCGCCCTCAGACATGGAGGGAGAACCGCGCCGCCTTGCGGCTGCGCCACGTGGCGCTACGGTTCCGCGTGGTGGCGCAGCGGCTCCACGTCGCGGTGTGTTCAGGATTTGATCTTCGCCAATCGAGGCGCCTGGCAGACTTTCGCGGGCATCGCCTGGACCGCGCGCAACTGGAAGGGAGGAGGGCCTCCTATCGGCGTCCCCAGAGCGCATCTGCTCCACAACGGAATCGAATGACTGTCCACCTTCTCCCGCAGCAAGACTTGATTGCGAAAGGGAACTGCTCGCCCGCCCCGCGCGGCTGGCTCCAGTTTCAGCCTGCGATTTCCGTGGTCGGCCAATGCCCTTCATATTGCGTCTCCGTAGTAGGCGAGAATGTGCTGCTATTGTGCTGGCGGCTGACGAGACCAGCGGCATCTTTCGGTTAACGTCACGGTCAGCCAGACCCGCGACGGCGTAATGTTCCCGCCAAAGTGCTTCTCAGTAGCAGGCCAAGATTGGCCCGAGCTCACAGGACTTTCGCAACGTTGCCATCGATGTCCTGAGATTATCAGCGCTTCAGTCCGCCGATTTCCAGGAACAGCGAATGAAATCAGACCAACTCGGCTAGCTCCCCTTCCTAGACACGTGCCTGACGATTTTATTGATGCGTCACTCCTCTCGTTCGCCACCGACAAAGTCACACATTTGCTTCAGAGAAGCGTGTGCGTTGCGTATCACGCGGACCATTTCGATCTATAGTTACAAAAAGTGTCGAGACGGGACCTTTGGATCCGAAGGTCAGGCACGGCCGGCCTAGATAGACCGCTTGGCTGACGATTAGCTGACGATGGGAGTTCTCACGAACAGGGCAAGAAAATCCGACCGCTTCAAGCTTTCGATATGGTGAGAAGAGGATCCGCACCGGCCTCCCAAAGCCGGCAGACCATCCCATGTTCGTACGGTCGCCGACCTTCTCGAAGCCAATGAGCTCACCGCGCCGGGCCGTGATGTGCAGGCGAGAGAATGGTGATGCAAAGACCGAGTTCCTGCTCGTTGCGTGCGCCCGTGGAGCCAGCAAGAATACGGTCATTGCGGTCATGCAGCACGTGGACCGTGTCTCCTGTTCGACACCACAGCATCGAGGATGCAAACGAGCTGCTGCGGCTGCCATTCGGTCGCGGCATGCGTGGACGGCGGGATTGGCCGAACAGCCGAGATCGTGGTCGACTGTTCGATGCGAGAGCAACATCCTGCAGAGCATACGTTTTTGCGCTGGCCGGTTTTTGTCAAAAGCCGTCAGGTTCTCGAAAGCTCCCGCCCTTAGCTTGATCGAGGCTAACCTTTAACACGTCGCCGCCAATGGCAAATGCCGGAGTACCTGATGATAGCAGCAATTGGGAGTGGAGTTGGCAACCTCGGGACTTCCTTGATCCGAAAGGGCCATGGGGATTCGAAATCCGAGCATTCTGGTGATGGCAAGCCGGCTGATGGCAATGATGGCAAGCCAGCTGGTGGGAATGATGGCAAGGCAGCTGGCGGGAACGATCGGGCGGATAACCGGACCGTTTCAAATGATCAACTTCAAGACAACTCACAGTCTGCAGCACAAAGTGAAGCCTTCCAAAGTATCCTGCGATCGTTCGCGTTCCAATTCGCGAACGATGCGATGGCTGAGGCCGATGAAGCTTTGGATGACACAGAAGATGCCTGACGCGGGAAATCCGGCGTGAGGTCATACAGGCCGTTATTGACGGCACAACTCCAACAGAAAAAGGAATGATCATGGCTGCAGTTGATAATAATAAAAAATCAGGCAATACCAATACCAGTAGCGCCGGCAATACCGATAAAACTAACAGTGGCACTCCCGGCAATACAAGCGGAGCTGATGCTACTGCTTTTCAGGCGCAAGTGCAGGAACTAACCAATGTTAGCTTGGAGGCGACGAAAAGGAGTGTCCAGTTGCGCACTCTAACGACCAATCTCCAGACCATCAAGAAGGCCGCCGACGAACGCGTTTCGTAATGTCGGAAGCGGGTTTTAGACTGCCCCCTAGCGCGTCTCCTTATTGACGCGACGTAGTCCCGAAATGAGCCGCATGGCAATTGCCATGCGGCTTCTATCCTGTTTGAGAGATGCTCTGTGGATGACGCCGTTTCCCTCCGTTTCGAAGTGCGTTCGGGGCACTATTGCGGTCTGACCGGCAAGACGGATCTTCAAAAGTGTTTAATCGGCAGCGGCTTCGATGCCGATTTGGTCTTTGTCGAGCAGGGACTGGCACCGCATCACCTTCGTGTAACTCTTCTTGGCAAGTCGATCGAACTGGAGGCGCTTGCACCCGGACTCAGTATCGAGGGCAACCGGAATATCGCCGCAGGCCAGTCCGTTGTTGTGCCCCTTCCTGTCGTCCTGCTCGTAGGCGAGATGTCCATTGCTTTGTCCGTGCAGGATGCAGAGCCGCCTGGTTCGACCGGCATACCGCGCCTACCGATCGGTGTGCTCGCCATGGTCATAATCAGCTCACTCGGGATCGGCGCGCTTTCAGGCACGATCTCCTATCTTGGCAATGCAAGTGGATCGAGCCCCAATTCACTTCGGGCTGAAGTCGCGTCCAGAACGATCAGTCACCGCGCTGACAATGAACTTACGGAGGCAGCGGCCCAAGAGCTGCAGGAGGAAGTCGATCGAGCGGGTCTTCTCGACGTCAAGATTGGGTCGGCAAAGGGTGTTGTGACCGCCGAAGGCACCGTCACGTCTGAATCGGTCATCAGCTGGCAGAAGCTTCAGCAATCGTTCGATCGTCGCACCAAGGGTACTCTAACACTGGTGAACGGAGTGCTCATCAAAGAGGAGAAGGCGCCATCCGCAATCGCGGTCGAAGCTGTGTGGCATGGGGTCCAACCATATATTGTCATCGACAGCGAGAAGTATTTTGTCGGCGCCATTTTGGCTGATGGATGGGTGGTCGAACGTATTGAGGACAGCCGTGTGCTGCTGAGCAGGAATGGCCGCATTGCTGCTCTCCAATATTGAAAGCTCGCAGGCCCCATCAAGCAGCACTCTATGGCCAGCCAAACATCCTGTCGCGCTCGGTGCTGACAAGCTGGCTGCGTTGGAAACATTTGCTGCCCAGCCATTTCGCGCCTGCTTGTGGCTCTCATGCAGGGTCACGCGCTGGCCAAGGCTGAGGCGCCTTCGGAGTTCGAAAGCCACGTTTCATGGCGTAACAGCAGAGTAAGTCTCAACCGATTGCAAAGGTGTCTCGATGGCCAACGTCCTGCGTGACTTCATCAAGCGTGCGCCGGCCAGCCCGGATTTAATGGTTGCGTTGATGCTGCTTCTGGCTGTCGCGATGATGGTCATGCCTATCCCGGTCGTGGTGGTCGACGCCCTGATAGGATTCAATATGGGGTTGGCCATACTGCTGATGATGGTTGCCCTGTATGTCAGTACTCCACTTGATTTTTCCTCTTTGCCCGGCGTTATTTTGATTTCCACTGTATTCCGTCTCGCGCTCACGGTCGCAACGACGCGACTGATCCTGGCCGAGGGGGAGGCCGGCAGCATTATTCATACTTTTGGCGATTTCGTCATTTCAGGCAATATCGTGGTGGGTTTCGTCATATTTCTGGTCGTCACCATGGTGCAATTCATGGTCCTCGCGAAGGGTGCCGAACGGGTGGCAGAAGTGGCGGCGCGTTTCACGCTGGATGCTCTGCCGGGCAAGCAAATGGCGGTCGACGCAGAGCTACGCAACGGCCACATCGATGCCAACGAATCCCGCCGGCGGCGCGCCGAATTGGAGAAGGAAAGCCAACTCTATGGCGCGATGGACGGCGCGATGAAATTTGTGAAGGGCGATTCCATCGCCGGGCTGGTGGTTATCTGCATCAACATGCTGGGTGGAATTTCGATCGGCCTGCTCTCCAAGGGCATGTCCTTCGGCGAGGTACTGCATCACTACACTCTGCTGACGATAGGCGATGCATTGATATCGCAGATTCCGGCCCTTCTGCTCTCCATTACTGCGGCGACCATCGTCACCCGTGTGACTGGGACGGCGAGGATCAACCTCGGTACAGAAATGGTCAGTCAGCTCACGGCCAGCACTCGAGCCTTGCGACTGGCGGCCGGCGTCCTGGTTGTAATGGGGTTCGTTCCTGGGTTTCCCCTCCCCGTCTTTCTGATGCTGGCCGCAGTGTTCGCTGCGGTAAGCATTGTCAAGGCTGATGTGCTGGGCGCCGGCACTGCCGATGCGAAAGGTGGAACTGCAGCGGAGCCTAAGCAAGCCGCGCCTGCGAAGGAATTCCCGATCGCATTTTTTCTAGCGCCAGATCTTATGCAGGCGGTCGATCAAGCCGAATTGCAAAAACATATTGGGCGCGTTTCGCTCCTGGTCACAGCCGATCTGGGCATTATCGTTCCTCGCATCCCTGTCTTGGTTGACGAGCAGCTGCCTGAATCGCAATTCCGAATTGATGTCGAGGGCGTGCCAGTCGAACAGGACGCCTTAGATCCAAACCAGATGGCGCTCCGAGCCGATGTAGCGCACGTCGACTCGAGCGGTGTCCCCCTTAGACGTGAGCCGAAAACGGACACACTCCCGGTTGAACATACCCCTGCAAAGGCCCTTACGGGCGCCGGCACGGAGCATAGGGCTCCCGGCGAACTCCTCGCCTTGCGCGTCCATGCAGCGTTGACCCGCTACGCACCGCGATTGGTGGGCATCCAAGAGACCCGACATTTCCTGGGCCGAATGGAGCAGGAATATTCTGAGCTTGTGAAAGAGGTGCTACGCACGACGCCGATTCCTCGGATTGCCGATGTTCTGCGCCGCCTCCTGGAGGAAGGTATCCCAATCCGCCACACCCGTCTCGTGTTGGAGGCATTGGCCGAATGGAGCGAGCGTGAGCAGAACGTTGCCCTGCTGACGGAATATGTCCGTTCTGGTTTGAAGCGACAGATCTGCCACCGCCATGCCAACACGGAGGGCATCGTGTCCGCCCTGGTCGTCGAGCGCGAGAGCGAGGATGTGATGCGTGGCGCGGTTCGAGATTCGGATGCAGGCCCCTATCTCGCACTGGAGGATCGGCAAAGCGAAGCGATGCTATCACAGATACGTCAGGTCCTTTCGAACGCAGAACCGGGTCAAACCCGCCCTATTCTGTTGACGTCGATGGATGTCCGACGTTTCGTCCGCGGCTTTCTGACGCGAAACGGGGTTGATCTCGCCGTGCTGTCTTATCAAGACCTCGCCTCCGACTTTACAATTCGCCCCGCAGGATCCGTCACACTCCCGCACGGATCGAACAGCGGATTGTTAGAGTAGTCCCACCTTTCCTAACTGAACGCCACGCGCCTCCCCGATAACTGAGAGATAACATGAATAGTAATACAGTTTCTCCATCGCCTATGTTTCTGCGCCGGAACTCACTTCTTTTTGCCGTACTCGCCATTCTGCCTTTGGGCGGTTGCGCCAGCTGGCAAAAGCCGGCTCTTTCCGTGCAGGAGACATCTTCCCCCGAGTTGCTCAGCGCCGATCAAATCGATCCGGCTATGCGCGAACGCATTTTGCGCGAAGTTGGTCAGGATGTTCAAGAGCGGGCTTTGCGGGATGAGGTGAAGCAGCACCCGGACAATGTTGATGCGGCGATACGACTTACAAATGCCTTGGTGGGCCAGAAGCGCCCGCACGAAGCGGTTGAGGTGCTCGACAGCGTCTTGGTTGCAGCCCCAGGAAACGTACGTGCATTGAATGCGAAGGGCGTGATTTTGGACATTGAGGGGCGGCATGACGCGGCACAGGCCCTGTATCGGCGAGCTCTCGAAAACGAGCCAGGCAATCAGATGGTGCAGCATAACTTCAATCTGTCGCTTGCCTTTAACGGCAAGTCCAAACAACCAAGGTTAGCACGATCGCAATAGGTGGGCACAGTGCATGCGCAGCCTGTTCCCCGGCTCGAACACGCGCTCGGCTCCCATCATAGATGGCCCCCTGAAGAGAGCCATATCTATGCAAAACAGTTGCTCCAGATCTGGCCGGCAGAGATCGGCAGGAGAGCCGGATGACATCACGCGGCCACCCGCAAGGCCACCCGCCTCGCTTCGTTGCCAGAGCGCCCTCTCCCTCGCCGGTCACCGTCTCGCAATGCGGCGACCTGGCTTAAGGCGGTCGACCGAGCGCCCGATGCAGTAGCCATGAATACGTAACGCAGCGATGGACCCGCCGGATCGTGTCGCGCTTGTGCTGGCCGTCCCTGCCATTACAGCACGGTGATTGTAGCTGGATCCTATTCTAGAGGCATCGATGGTGTGGATGCCTTCGATCCAAACAATCGATTTGTTGAATTCGTCCGCCTGAGGAAATTAGCTGCGGCGATCCGACTTCCGACGCCTGCAGGCGCAAAACCAACAGCGTGAGCGCTGCGGGTCCGGAGGCAGGCTGCAAAGTGCAATCACCAGCGCTGATAAGCGGCAAGTGAAGAATGTATCGCTCGGGCGACTCCTGTGTTGTGCACGGTTGCCCCGCGAGGTGAACTGTAGCAGCTTGGCAGCTCAGCGTTCACGAAAGGAGAAAAGATTTGGGGCCAAGCAAAGACCGGCTTTTTTGATTGTCTTGCTGTATCGCTATGGTGGGGCGGGCGCGACCGCTCCCATAATTCAATACGCTGCCTTTAGCGATGGACGATGACGGGATGCGTCGCCGAGACTTCAATGGTGGAGGAGCAGCGCACCCGTCGATCCATTTGCTTTCAGCGGCAACCGCCACTATGAAGCGACACTTCGCCCAACTGTGTTTCAAGCTGCCCGGAGAAGTTTATGACAGAAGAACCCCACAAGACCGACATCCTCATCGAGCTCACTGCCGATGTTGTATCAGCCTACGTCTCCAACAACCCCGTCCCGGCGGGGGAGCTTCCTGCCCTGATCGCCCAAGTGCACGGGGCTCTAAACGGCACGGCTGGACTCATACCGGCAGAAGAGCCTGTGCCTGTAAAAAAACCTGCTGTCCCGATCAAAAAGTCGATCGAACCGGACTACATCATTAGCCTTGAAGACGGCAAGAAATTCAAATCGCTAAAGCGCCATCTGGCGACGCACTATGGTCTGACCCCAGACGAATATCGCGCCAAATGGGGTCTGCCGTCGGATTATCCCATGGTGGCGCCGAATTACGCCGCTGCGCGCTCCGCCTTGGCCAAGACCATGGGACTCGGCCGCAAACCGAAAGAGCCGGAAGCCCCAGCCACGGCGCCGGCGAAACGGACCCGCAAGAAGGTCGCAGCCTAAATCCGTATCAACAGTCGTTCGGACGCGCAGCAGCCGTTGGCCCAATCTGCGCGGAATCAAAGGGCGGGGATGAGCCCCGCCTTTCCCGTCCAAGAGCCTCATTTCCAGAGTAATTCATGATGGCTCCAGCAATCCCTGCCGCGGCATTAACTTGCATGCTCCGGCCCGGGTTTCGAGCCGTCAATGCGTTCCGGCGATGACGAACCTTGCCAAGGCTTTCCCGGACCGTTAGCCAGCCTTGCTGAGGCTGCCTGCAGAGGACTTTCCCGTGCGGCGATCCTGTTCCACCTCGTAGTTGATCTTCTGGCCCTCATTAAGGGTCGACAGGCCCGCTCGTTCAACAGCGGAAATGTGGACAAAGACATCCTGACCGCCGTTGTCAGGCTGAATAAAACCAAAACCCTTCGTGCTGTTGAACCACTTCACCGTTCCAGTCGCCATATCCATTCCTTTGTAATAAGTCGCAACTTAGGCAGGCCATTCACGCCAGCCTGATTTGTACACGAGACTTTAGGCGCATCAAAATCGGAAAATTGCAAGGCCCACTCGATCGCCTGATCTCCAGCAGCAACTGCAACATATGCGAGGCGCGTGCCAGACGAGGCGTATGCCAGACGTTTCGTCGTGCGCTGTCGCTCGAACGTTGACAGAAACAATGACACACCTTGCAAACTCGGCACATCTTGTGGACGTGCTCGGGTCGCTTCTCGACTGCGATACCCGCTCCTGACCGGGTATCGTCGGCCAAAATGAGGGTTTTTGTCATGTGCCGCCAGACCGAAAGATCAGGCGCGCAG
>NZ_RZRY01000600.1:0-3841 GCF_003998035.1 Mesorhizobium sp. M2A.F.Ca.ET.039.01.1.1
GATGGGCACCGACACGACGATTTCGGCGATGTCGGACAGATCGAAGCTGCTCTACACCTATTTCAAGCAGAACTTCGCCCAGGTCACCAACCCGCCGATCGACCCGATCCGTGAGGAGCTGGTGATGAGCCTGGTGTCCTTCATCGGGCCGCGGCCGAACATCTTCGACCTGGTCGGCACATCGCGCCGCAAGCGGCTCGAGGTGCGCCAGCCGATCCTGACCAACGGCGATCTCGAAAAGATCCGCTCCATCGGCCACACCGAGGACCGTTTCGACACCAAGACGATCGACATCACCTACGGCTCGAACGAGGGCGCCGCGGGCATGCAGGGCGCCATCGACCGGCTCTGCGAGCGCGCGGAGGCGGCGGTCGCCGGCGGCTACAACATCATCATCCTGTCGGACCGTCAGGTCGGCCCCGACCGCATCGCCATTCCAGCCCTTTTGGCCACGGCGGCGGTGCACCACCACCTGATCCGCAAGGGGTTGCGCACGTCGGTCGGCCTCGTCGTCGAGTCCGGCGAGCCGCGCGAGGTGCATCATTTCTGCTGCCTCGCCGGCTATGGCGCCGAGGCGATCAACCCTTATCTTGCCTTCGACACGCTGCTCGACATGCACAAGCGCGGCGAGCTGCCGGCCGAGGTCGACAAATACGAGGTGGTCTCGCGCTACATCAAGTCGATCGGCAAGGGCATCCTCAAGGTGATGTCCAAGATGGGCATCTCGACCTACCAGTCCTATTGCGGCGCGCAGATCTTCGACGCGATCGGGTTGAAGTCCGATTTCGTCGAGAAGTATTTCACCGGCACCGCGACGCTGATCGAAGGCGTCGGACTGGACGAGGTCGCCGCCGAGACGCTCAGCCGCCATGCGGACGCCTTCGGCAGCGATCCGGTGCTGCGCAACAGCCTGGAGGTCGGCGGCGAATACATGTTCCGCATGCGCGGCGAGGCGCATATGTGGTCGCCGGATGCAGTCGCTACCTTGCAGCATGCCGTGCGGCAGGGGTCCTGGGACACGTTCAAGGAGTATTCGGCGCAGATCGACAGCGCGACCGCGCGGGCGCAAACCATCCGCGGCCTGTTCAAGATCAAGCTGGCCGAAGAAACCGGCCGCAAGAAGGTCGCGATCGAGGATGTCATGCCGGCGGCCGAGATCGTGAAGCGCTTCTCGACCGGGGCGATGTCGTTCGGATCGATCTCACGCGAGGCGCACACCACGCTGGCGCGCGCCATGAACCAGATCGGCGGCAAGTCGAACACCGGCGAAGGTGGCGAAGAGGCCGACCGCTATCTGCCGCTGCCCGGCGGCGGCAAGAACCCGGAACGTTCGGCGATCAAGCAGGTCGCTTCGGGACGGTTCGGCGTCACGGCGGAGTATCTGGTCAATTCCGACGTCATGCAGATCAAGGTGGCGCAAGGCGCCAAGCCCGGCGAGGGCGGCCAGCTGCCTGGTCACAAGGTCGACGCCACCATCGCCAAGGTCAGGCACTCGACGCCGGGCGTCGGCCTTATCTCGCCGCCGCCGCATCACGACATCTATTCGATCGAGGATCTGGCGCAGCTGATCTACGACCTGAAGAACGTCAATCCGGCAGCCGACGTCTCGGTCAAGCTGGTGTCGGAAGTCGGCGTCGGCACGGTCGCGGCGGGCGTCGCCAAGGCGCGCGCCGACCACATCACCATCTCCGGCTATGATGGCGGCACCGGCGCTTCGCCGCTGACCTCGCTCAAGCATGCCGGCAGCCCGTGGGAAATGGGCCTTGCCGAGACGCATCAGACGCTGGTGCTCAACGGCTTGCGCAGCAGAGTCGCGCTGCAGGTCGATGGCGGGTTGCGCACCGGGCGCGACGTCATCATCGGCGCGCTGCTCGGCGCCGACGAGTTCGGCTTCTCGACCGCGCCGCTGATCGCGGCGGGCTGCATCATGATGCGCAAGTGCCACCTCAACACCTGCCCGGTCGGCGTGGCGACGCAGGATCCGGTGCTGCGCAAGCGCTTCAAGGGCACGCCCGAGCATGTCATCAACTTCTTCTTCTATGTGGCGGAAGAGGTGCGTGCACTGCTCGCCGAAATGGGCTTCACCCATCTCGACCAGATCATCGGCGACAGCGACCTCCTGGAAAAACGCGACGTGATCCAGCACTGGAAGGCGCGCGGGCTCGACTTCTCGAAGATGTTCTTCAAGCCCGACGCGCCGCATGAGGCGCTGCACTGGACCGAGCGGCAGAAGCATCCGATCGACGACGTGCTCGACCGCAAGCTGATCGAGCTGGCTAAGCCGGCGCTCGAAGCCAGACAGCCCGTCACCATCGAGCTGCCGATCCGCAACGTCGACCGCTCCGCTGGCGCCATGCTGTCGGGCGAGGTCGCCAAACGCTTCAAGCACAAGGGCCTTCGGGAAGACACGATCCAGGTGAAGCTCACCGGCACGGCCGGCCAGTCCTTCGGCGCGTTTCTCGCGCGCGGCGTGTCGTTCGAGCTGGTCGGCGCCGGCAACGACTATGTCGGCAAGGGCCTGTCGGGCGGCCGCATCGTCATCCGCCCGCCGGAAGAAGCCAAGATCGTCGCAGCGGAATCGATCATCGTCGGCAACACGGTGCTCTATGGCGCCACCGAGGGCGAGGCTTACTTCGCCGGCGTGGCCGGCGAGCGCTTCGCCGTGCGCAATTCGGGCGTGGCGGCTGTCGTCGAGGGCGTCGGCGACCATGGCTGCGAATACATGACTGGCGGCATCGTCGTCGTGCTCGGCAAGACCGGGCGCAACTTCGCGGCCGGCATGTCGGGCGGCGTCGCCTATGTGCTGGACGAGAAGGGCGATTTCGCCGAACGCTGCAACATGGCGATGGTCGAGCTGGAGCCGGTCCCGGAAGAGGACGATTTGATGGAGAAGCTGCTCCATCACGGCGGCGACCTCGACCACAAGGGCCGCGTCGACGTGTCGGGCGACATGACCAGCCATGACGAGGAACGGCTCTACCAGCTGATCTCGAACCACGTGCATTACACCGGCTCGGTGCGCGGCCGCGAGATCCTGGACGACTGGCAGAACTTCCGGCCGAAATTCCGCAAGATCATGCCGGTGGAGTATCGCCGCGCCCTGATCGAGATGGAACGCATGCGCATGAGCGTGGCGGCGGAATAGGCATCGGGCATGGCCGGAAAGATGACTTTCCGGCCGGCATCCTCACCAACAATCCTGACCCCGAGAGCATGACCCCGCAAAGTGGGAACTCGGCGAAGGTCATGCTCCAGCAAGGTGCGGTTGCCATGGCGGCCTTATGGGGTTAACGGGTGCGCGACAAAAGCGTGCCTTCGGACAGCAGGGACTGGACTATGGGCAAGGTAACAGGCTTCCTCGAGATCGACCGGCAGGTGCACAAGTACCAGCCGGCCTCCGACCGCATCCGGCATTTCCGCGAATTCACGCTGCCGATGTCGGACAAGGAGGTCGAGAAACAGGCCGCGCGCTGCATGGATTGCGGCATTCCGTTCTGCCATGGGCCGACCGGCTGCCCAATCCACAACCAGATCCCGGACTGGAACGATCTCGTCTACAATGGCGACTGGGATAGCGCGATCCGCAACCTGCATTCGACCAACAATTTCCCGGAATTCACCGGCCGCATCTGCCCGGCGCCCTGCGAGGAAGCCTGCACGCTGAACCTCGAAGACATTCCGGTCGCCATCAAGACGGTCGAGCAGGCGATCGCCGACAAGGCCTATGAGACCGGCCATATCCGGCCCTATCCGCCCGAGAAGAAGACCGGCAAGCGTGTCGCCGTGATCGGCTCCGGCCCGTCCGGCATGGCGGCCGCCCAGCAGCTCGGCCGCGCCGGGC
>NZ_RZRY01000601.1:0-3838 GCF_003998035.1 Mesorhizobium sp. M2A.F.Ca.ET.039.01.1.1
CCGCCGTCGTCCATTGCGCGAGCCGCTTCTGCCGCTCGGCCTCCTGCGCGTCCAGCAGCCGCTCTTCCGCGACCTGCGCGCGTGTCAACCGCATATTGTTTCGCGCGAGGTAGACGTCGCGTTCCGCGCGCTGGAGAGCGGTCAGATTTCGCTTGATCGTCTGGGCCCTGCCCGATGCCCGATCGAGCAGGCTCACGACCAGCTCTGCCGTCATCCTTGCCATCAGGCATCATCCTTCGGCGTGGCAAACACGAACTCCGGCACGACCTGGTGGAAGATCTCCATCAAGGCCTCGGCGTCATCCCAGGCGAGTTTCTTCAGCACGGCGGCGGGGAGATCGCAGAGCCGTGCGAGCAGCTCGCGGTTGCTGATCACGGCATTCGACCAGTCGTCGATATCCTGGAGCATGGCCGGCCGAATCCTAATCCGCGCGATCTTCCCGTCGCCGCGCGTGATCGCGCGCCGCAGCGTCAATAGCGGTAATCGACATCGGTCAGGTCGAGGGAGACTTCCCCCTCCTCGGCGGCGGCTTCCGGCGACGTTTCGGCGGCTGTGACGGGCCCCTCGTCGGCGCCCGTCATAAAGTCCTCGATCGCGTTCTTCCCCATCTTGGAACTGCTTGCCATCATTCAATGCCCAGCAGGACGCGTGCCTTGGTCAGTTCGTCGACGCCGAACTGCCGGCGCCTGCTCGTGAAGTAGTCCCAGTAGAACCATTCCTCGTTGTCGACCGAGAGCTCGTAGTGGGTGACCTCGCCGATCTGGTGATCGTGGCCGAAGGCCGAGGATCGGTCGAAGGCGTCCGGCGCGATGCGGCTGACGATGCCGCGGATGACCGTCTTCGCTTGGAAGGCGTCGCCGGTCTGCTTGTTCTTCAGCACGCCGTAGCCGGTGAAGTTGAGCGGCTGATTGGTGCCGACGCCCATGGCGCGATAGCTCGACTTGGCGAAGCCGGCGAACTTGAAGGTCGGCTGCAGCGCCTTGATCGCGTTCATGCCGAACTCCACCTCGCCCGGCGCGCCGCCGCCGAGATGCGAGACGGTCACCTGCTCCAGCGTCGGCAGCCCGAGCGACTGGAGCTTGATGTGGTTCGAATCTTCGGGGTCCTGGTCGCCGACGAAGAGGTTGACCTGTTCGAGCAGCAGAAGTTTCTCGGCCATGGGAGGCTTCCTTTTGCGAGGGTTTGGTGGTTCGGGCGAAGCCCGCAAGCCCGACCGGGCGTCGCGGCCTATGCCGCGCCCCGCCGGAGCCGCAGGCGGCAAAGCCGCCGGTGCGCGGCGTGAGGCAGATCAGGAGATCAGGTTCTGCCTGGCGATCAGTTCGTCGATCGTCGCCTGCAGGGCGGGCGCATAGGGCCGGCTGGTCATGGTCAGGCGGCGGAACACCGGCGCTTCCTCGAATTGCGCGTCGATATAGATGTGACCGGAGCGCAGATCCTGCGCGTTGTTGAGCTCCAGATCGAAGCGGCATTTGAAGCCAAGGATGTCGCCATTGGCTTCCGCCTTGGCGAGGATGTCGTGCACGGTGTTGACGACCGACTGGATGGTTTGGGTCGTCAGGTTGAACTTGCCGAGGAACTGGCGCAGCGTGCGCAGGCAGGTGAGCTCGATGAAGTCGCGGCCGCGCACCTTGTGATACTGCTGCCAGATCGTCTGGGCCGACAAATTGTCGGTGCCGATATAGACGAAGCCGCCCTCAGCGATGGCGAAGTCGTCGCCGCTGTCGCCGCGCACGATGATGCCCCCTTGAGCCGCGAGTATCTCCTGCCCTTCGGTCGAGCCGTCGGTGAGCGAGAAGCGGTAGTTCTGCTCGGGCCCGACGATGCCGTAGAGCGCCTGGTTCGCCCAGGAGCGGAACGGCCGGCCGTCATTCTCATAGTCGCGGCGCACGGCGACGCCGGCGATGCGCGGCGCGGCCGGCCGGGTGACGACATCGCCATCCTTGTCGATGCGCTTGACGCCGGGCGTGACCGGGATCAGGCGGTCCGACGACAGGGTCTCGCGCCATTGGGTGAAGGCGGAAAGGCCGTTCGGCCCGTCGACGATCGCCACGGCCAGGATCTTGTTCAGCACTTCGGGAAGCGCCGCGCAGACTGCATTGGCGAGTTCCTCGACCGTTGCGGTCGCGGTCGGCAGCACCTTGCCGGCATCGGCGCCGCCGCCGGTGAAGGCGACGGCCGGCGCCGCGGTCATGTTGGTCCCTTGCGTGGTGAGCGCAAGGCTGGTCAGCGCGCCAAACTGCTGGGTCGTGTAACCGGGCGTCATGATGAGGCGCGGGTAGACGCCGAGATCGGCGCCCGCATTGACGAAGGCGTTGATGCCGGTGCCGTTGACCGACGAGCCGACGATGTTGGCGATCGTCTCGGCGATATCATCGCCCTCGGCGACACGGTTGACGACGAGCTGGGCGGCAACCTGGTAAGGGCCGAGCTGCGCATTGATGCCTTCGACGGCGTCGATGAAGAGCGAATCAAGATCGCAAAGCGCCAGCTTCGTGCTGTCGTTGGAGTTCATGCGCACCGCGACGCCTTCGGGGAAAGCCGCGTCGAAAGCTTCCTGCGCGGCGGTGGCGGCCTTGGCGAAGGGCATGCAGATGCCGACGACGCTCATCAGCGCATTCGACGGCACCGCCGCCTCGTTGGCGTCGCGGCGGATCGTGATCCCGAAGACGGGGTCAGTCATGACAGTCTCTCCTGTGGTTGAGAAATGCGGGCATAAAATGAACCGCAGAGCGCGGGCAGCGACGCTGGAACGCTGTTTCGCTAGAGCGAAAAGGCCGTGACAAAGAATTCGTTATCTGTTGCTTGATCACGTGCCCCTAAGCTTTGAGCCAGGGGCTGTACCGACCTAACTGTGTGAGGTATCGACGCAGTATGGCGATGTTCCGAGAATTGCGAACTAAACTAGGCTTGCGAAAGCCGTACCCAGGCAGATACGTGACTGTGGGGCGCAAGACCTACGGCGTTGATGTCGCCAACGTTTTTCAAGCGACGGCCGAGGCGCCAGTTACGATTGGTAGCTATTGCTCTATCGCTGCCGGCGTATTGTTTATCGCTGCCGGCGAACATCCCATGTCGCTGGTGTCTACTTATCCTTTCGCAGGCGCCGACAGGGATCTCACCAAGGGGCCGATCACTGTCGGCAACGATGTGTGGATAGGCTCGCGCGCCATCGTGCTTTCCGGCGTCACCATCGGTCACGGAGCAATAGTTGGTGCTGGCTCGGTGGTCACGAAGGACGTGCCACCCTACGGAGTCGTTGCGGGCAACCCGGCGAGGTTGATCAGGCATCGGTTCGAGCCAGAAGTAATAGCCGATCTGCTTGCCATTCGGTGGTGGGACTGGAGCGACGACAAGATTGAAGCCGCCATGCCCGACTTCCACAATTCAGTCGCCGATTTCATCGCTAAGCACCAGAACGAGACTTTAACGCGGGTGACTTGAGAATCAGGCATGCCACGCTCTTTGGTGAAGTATTCTGCCCGTGAATGGCTGAGATTGCGGCCGGTCATCGATCGGAAGAATCACCTGCGCTACCAACTCCGCGAAGTGGCCGCCCTCACCAGGAACGCCCAACCTGTTCCGCTACCCCGCCTGCAAGGCCGAAAGGTGCTGATTACGATCAGCTTTAATGATCCTCAAGTGATCGACTGGCAAACCAAACTCATTGGGCGCTTTGTGCGTGACGCCATTCATGTCATTGCTGACAATTCATCGAACCTGTCAGCGCGCGACGAGATCCAAGAAATATGTCTTGCCGCTAACGTCGCGTTCGTCCCGGTACCGGGTAACCCGTGGTTGGGGAGCGAAAAGGAAGGTGGCAAATCACACGGCTACGCAT
>NZ_RZRY01000602.1:0-3838 GCF_003998035.1 Mesorhizobium sp. M2A.F.Ca.ET.039.01.1.1
CTTCCAGGACATGCTGGCGCGCTCGGCCAGCCTGATCGTGGCGGCGGTCAATGGCGCCGCGCGCTCGCACCTGCCTGTGCTGCCCGAACCGCCATCCGGGGCGTCGTCCCCGCCCATGCCACCGGCCACGAAGCTCGGCGTGCGGGCCGCCAAGGCCATGGCGCGGCGCATCGTCCAGCAGATCTATCATCTGTGCTACAACGCCCCGCACTGGCGGGTCGGCTGGCGCCAGACCGGAGGCAGCGACCTCTACGAACTGCGCGCCCATCCGCAATCGGGCTGGCGCGACCTGGCTGACGACGGCAGCCGCTTCTACGCCGACCCGTTCCCGGTGCTTTACCGCGGCCAGGTGACGCTGTTCGTCGAGGACTACATCCACCGCACCGGCAAGGCGATCCTGTCGGCGGTGGCTTTCGGGCCGAACGGACCGGCAGGCACCCCGAAGCCGGTGCTGGAACTGCCCTACCACCTCTCCTACCCCTTCGTGTTCGAGCGCGACGGCGAGATGTGGATGGTGCCTGAAAGCGGCGCCAACCGCAGCGTCGATCTCTACCGCGCCAGCGCCTTCCCGGGCGGCTGGGTCAAGGAAGCGACGCTGTTGTCGGACATCGTCGCCAGCGACGCCACGCTCACCGAGCATGGCGGGCGCTGGTGGATGTTCGCCACCGTGCGCGACGGCGGCGGCGCTTTCTCGGACCAGCTGCATCTGTGGTCGGCGCCGGTTTTCCGCGGGCCGTGGACGCCGCATCCGAAGAACCCGCTGCTGATCGACATCGCCTCCGCGCGCCCCGCGGGCCGCATGGTGAGCCGCGGCGGGCAGCTGCTGCGTCCGGTGCAGGATTGCCGCAGGAGCTATGGCGCCGCGCTCGGCATCGCGCGGGTCACGCGCCTCGACGACACCGGCTTCGAACAGGTCGTCGAGACGATCCTCAATCCCGGCGCCGGCTGGGCCGGCCGCAAGCTACACACACTCAACGAAGCGGGCGGGCTGGAATTCATAGATGGTTCGGCAATGGCGCCGCGCTGGAAGCAGCGGCGGGAGAGCATGCCCTCGGGCCTTGGAGACAAGCAATGAGCACCACCGAGAACCGCGAAACGCCCGCAGCCCCGCCCGGCAGGACCGAGGCGGAAGTGGCGATCGTCGGCGCCGGGCTGGCCGGAACCGTTCTGGCGATAACGCTCGCCAAAGCTGGCCGCAAGGTGGCGCTGATCGATCCGCACCGTGTCCACCATGACGAATTCAGGGCCGAGAAAACCCGCGACGAACAGATGGGGCTGTTCGAGAAGCTTGGCCTCGGCTCGGTCTTCAGGTCGCTCTCCACGCCGATGACCGATCTCCATGTCTTCCGCTTCGGCCAGTTGTTCGAGCGCAAGCAGACCTTCGAATACGCCTTCTCCTACGCGCCGCTGGTCAACGGCATGCGCGCGGCGCTGCCTCCGGAAGTGCCGCTGACGGTGGGCAAGGTCGCCGAGGTGTCGACCGGACCGGACCGGCAGCGCCTGGTGCTCACCGACGGCTCGGTCATCGATGCGCGGCTTCTGGTGGTGGCCACCGGCTACAGCGAGGCGGTGCGGCGCGCCATCGGCGTCGAGCGCATCGAGGAATCGAAGGCGCATTCGCTGTCGATGGGGTTCGACCTGGCGATCACGCCGCAGGAATTCGGCCTCCAGTCCCTCACCTTCTACGCAAGGCGGGTCGCCGATCGCATTGCCTTTCTTACCATCTTCCGGATCGGCGAGCGGCTGCGGGCGAATATGTTCGTCTATCGGACCGTCGCCGATCCATGGGTGCGGGCGTTCCGCGAGAACCCGCAAAAGATGCTGCTGGACCTGATGCCGGAGATCGCCCAGCGATGCGGCAACTTCGCCGTCGCCAGCGAGGTCGAGGTGCGACAGGTCAGCCTGACGACGACACGGGGCCATCGCCGCGACGGCGTGGTCTTCATCGGCGATGCGTTCGCCACGACCTGCCCGGCGCAAGGCGACGGGATAAACCGCGTGCTAACCGATGTCGATTGCCTCAGCTCCACGCATATCCCCGCCTGGCTCGAGACGCCCGGCATGGCGGCCGACAAGATCTGCGCCTTCTATGACGATCCGATCAAGGTCGCGGCCGACACCAGGGCCCTGCGCGCCAGCATCTATGCCAAGCGCATCACCACCGAGACAGGGCTGGAATGGCGCCTGCGCCGCCTGCGCAACAACACCGCGCGGCAGTTGATGGTCTTTAGCCGACGGATCCGCGAAGCGGGAAAACCGGCCGAGCCGCGCGCGGCGTGAGAGGGGGCGCTGCGCCGCCGGGCGGGCCTTGGGCACGTCATCGTGACTGAGCTTACGAATCCGTAAGTCGCATCCCTGGCGATGCCCGCTTAAACCAAAGGTGAGCAGTGTCTCGTGCTCGGCGGGACAGCGTCTCATCAATGGCCCGCTGCCGCCTCTATCGGTCCGGCAGCGGGCTATCGAGCAGCAGGATCGTTTGCGCCGCCCGTGATAGCCGCTTGAACGCCCGAAAGGCGCCGCCCGGATCCGCGCTTTCGGCGCGCCCGGGGGTTGGCCGCGCACCGCGCTTCGCCCTATCTTCGGATGGAAACGAGGACCAAGACCATGACCCGCATCCGGGCGATGACGAGGAACGATCTTGCCGATGTGTCGCGGCTGCTCGGCCAATCCTGGCGGCGGACCTACGCGCCGATCATGGGCGACGAGACCGTGGCCCGGCTCTCCGACGAAAGGCACGCGCCGGACCAGCTTGCGCAAGAACTGGAAGACGAGGACAAGATGTCTTTCGTCGCCGAACGCGCCGACGGCTCGATCGCCGGCTATGCGATGGCGGCGATGGACGCCAAAGGCGACGTCACGCTGGAGCGGCTGCATATCGAGCCGCAGGCATTCGGCAGCGGGCTTGCGGTCGACCTTCTGCATGCCGTGCTTGCCGCCCATGCCGGCATCCCCTCGATCGCGCTGGAGGTGATCGAAGGCAACGACCGCGCGATCGCCTTCTACCGCAAGCACGGCTTCGAAGTGGTCGAGCGCCGGGAAGCCGCCCACGGCGTCCGCGGGCACGCCTCGCTGATCATGCGCCGCATGCTGCCGAGGGCTTAGAGACGGCGGCAATGGCCGCTGCGTTGACGCAAACGCTCTGGTCTATCGACGACCTTTGCGAGAAGATGGACGCCGTTGCGCCGAAGCCGGGAAAGCGCGGTCCCCATAGGAAGCAGGAAAAGCGAGTTTCATGAAAGCGGAGTATAAGGGTCATAGGATTGTGGACGCCGATAAGCTCGCGTTCGATCTCTCCACATGGCGCCCGTCTGATCCAACTGATTTTTCGCTCACCATCGATTTTTATGCGGGAGAAGAGGGCAAAGAGGGCTCAGATGCCTTCACGGCCACGGTGTGTTCGCCGACATGGTTTCTTCGGTCCCACACAGAAGCAGTCTTTTCAGGTGAAAGCGTGATCTTCATGCGGACCTTCGATCACACTCAACTGGAAGAATTTCTCATCGCTCGATGCGCTTCGGCCAAAGGCAATAGCTGGAAGGAGATAGCCTGTGAGCTTTCGCGGGTCGGGCTATGGGAATTCGAATACAAGCTCTGAATTTCAAACTGGGAAACTACACGCTAGCGCGAATTTCGAACCAATCAATTAGATCGACATCAAGCAGCAGCTCGCATGCGCAGCGCCTGCATGACGCTGTCCTCGAACGCGCCTGGCGCTCTGCCCGCTTCGGCCAGTTGCGCTGCATCCCAGCTTCGGTTCAGGCTGCCATCGGCCATCAGCACCGCGCGATTACAAAGCGCCGGCACGGCTTCCACCACATGGGTCGACACGATCACGGCG
>NZ_RZRY01000603.1:0-3822 GCF_003998035.1 Mesorhizobium sp. M2A.F.Ca.ET.039.01.1.1
CTTCAAGCATGCGCTGACGCAGCTCTTCGAGGGCACCCAGGAAGGCATCACCGAGGAAAACCTGCAGAGCCGTGCGCGCGGCACGATCCTGATGGCGATCTCGAACAAATTCGGTTCGATGGTGGTCACCACCGGCAACAAGAGCGAGATGTCCGTCGGCTACGCCACGCTTTACGGCGACATGAATGGCGGCTTCAATCCGATCAAGGATCTCTACAAGATGCAGGTCTACGCGCTGTCGCGCTGGCGCAATTCGCATGTGCCGCCGGGCGCGCTCGGTCCTTCCGGCGAGGTCATTCCGAAGAACATCATCGACAAGGCGCCATCGGCGGAACTGCGCGAGAACCAGACCGACCAGGATTCGCTGCCGCCCTATCCGGTGCTGGACGACATCCTGGAATGCCTGGTCGAGAACGAGATGAGCGTCGACGACATCGTCGCGCGCGGCCATGACCGGGCGACGGTGACCCGTGTCGAGCACCTGCTCTACATCGCCGAATACAAGCGCCGGCAGGCGGCGCCCGGCGTGAAGATCACGCGGAAGAATTTCGGCCGCGACCGCCGTTATCCAATCACCAACCGGTTCCGGGATCGCGGTTGATCCCCGGCGAGATTGCGGCAGCGCAGCGCATGCAAGACATAGAAATCAGCTTCGACCTGTCGCGGATCGATTTCCGGGCAACGTCCGATCAGCTCATGCAAAGCTATTGGGGCGCGTCGCGGACCGACGAGGCCCACCGCCGGGCCTTCGACAACTCGCTCTGCGCCGGCGCCTATCTCGATGGCGAGCAGGTCGGCTTCGCCCGCGCGATCACCGACTACACGGTCTTTGCCTATGTCGCCGACGTCATCATCTGGCCACAGCATCGCGGTCGGGGGATCGGCAAGCGGCTCGTCCAGGCGCTGATCGATCATCCCGAAGTCAGCACGGTGACGCATTGGAGCCTGTCGACCGACGACGCCCACAGCCTCTACGAGAAGTTCGGATTCAAGGCGTCGACCGACGGACGCTACATGCGGCTGGATCGCAAAGCGGGCAAGCCGACGGCTTAAAGCGCGTCGGACTGAAACCAATTCAGCCGCTTCTGTGCGGCATGCACCAGGCCGCGCAACCTGCCGTTGTTGCAAATTCGTCTCAGTGCTTGGACCAGATGTCGTTTTGGCGACGGTCCGGCTTGGCGATCGGCCGATGCCTCCCTATAAGAACCTCTCCGCGATTCCCTTCCGGGAGGACCGTATGGCAGAATTTGACATCGTTATGCGAGGCCGCGAAGCCTAGGTCTGCTCGGGCTTTCCGAAGGTTTTCGGAGAGCCGGGCGCAGCACAGGCATTAGCCGCTGCCGGTCGCCGCCTCAGGGCAGGCGGCCTACCATACTGAACCTCCCGCTCTTTTGAGGCGCCGCAGGGCGCGGATGCGGGTTTTCCAATTTGATTTTACCGGGACCGGGCTCGTTTGCGCCCGGATGACATCATGGCTCGTTTCAAGATCGATCTGCGCGCCGGCGCCTTTCGCAGCGTGCTCGGCTTCACGTTCAGCCACTGGCGGCGCCAGCCGTGGCGGCTTTCGCTCATCATGGGCGCATTCCTGCTCTCGACGCTGGCCGATGTGCTGACGCCCTTCTATTCCGGCCGCCTGGTCGACGCGGTCGCAAGCGGCGCCGGGACCGATGAAGTCGCCTGGAACGCGGCGATGACGGCGTTCTCGATCCTGATGGCGTTGGCGCTGGCGGGCGTCGTGCTGCGCAATGTCGCCTTCCTGTGGATCGTCGAGCTGACGCTGAAGATGATGTCGGACATTGCCGCCGACGCCTTCCATCGGGTGCAGCGGTTCTCGACGGACTGGCACGCCAACAGCTTTGCCGGATCGACGGTGCGCAAGATAACGCGCGGCATGTGGGCGCTGGACCTGCTCAACGACACGATCCTGATCGCGCTCCTGCCATCGGTCGTCATGCTCGTCGGATCGACGCTGCTGCTCGGCTGGTTCTGGCCGCTGATGGGGGCTGTCGTGGCGGCCGGCTCGGTGCTGTTCATCGCCGTCACGGCGATGCTCTCGCTCGGCTATGTCGCGCCCGCCGCGCGGCTCGCCAACAGCTGGGACACGCGGCTGGGCGGCGCGCTGGCGGACGCGGTGAGCTGCAATGCCGTCGTCAAAGGCTTTGGCGCGGAGGCCCGCGAGGAAGCGCGGCTGGCGCGCGTGGTCGCCAAATGGCGGCTGCGCACCGGCCGCACCTGGATGCGCGGCACTGCCAACGGCACCACGCAAGGGGCGCTGCTGCTGGTCATGCGGGCGGCAGTCATCGGCCTTGCCCTCATCTTATGGGCCTGGGGCCAGGCGAGCGCCGGCGACGTCGCCTTCGTGCTGACCTCGTTCTTCGTGCTGCAGGGCTATCTGCGCGACATCGGCACGCATATCCGCAACCTGCAACGCTCGGTCAACGACATGGAGGAACTGGTCGACTTCCAGTCCGAACCGCTCGGCATCGAGGACCGGCCCGGAGCTCGGCCGATCCGGATCACCGATGGGCGCGTCGCCTTCGACAAGGTGACGTTCCACTACGGCAACCATCTTCTGCCGCTCTACCGCGATTTCTCGGTCGACATCGCGGCTGGCGAGCGCATTGGACTGGTCGGGCATTCGGGCTCGGGCAAGACGACCTTCGTCAAGCTGATCCAGCGGCTCTATGACGTGAATGCCGGGCGGATCCTGATTGACGGGCAGGACATCTCGCAGGTCGAGCAGGCGTCGCTGCGCAGCCAGATCGCCATCGTCCAGCAGGAGCCGATCCTGTTCCACCGCTCGCTTGCCGAGAACATCGCCTATGCCAGGCCCGGCGCCAGCCAGGCCGAGATCGAGCATGCGGCGAAACTCGCCAGCGCGCATGATTTCATCACCAACCTGCCCAAGGGCTACGGAACCCTGGTCGGCGAGCGCGGTGTGAAGCTTTCTGGCGGTGAGCGGCAGCGCGTGGCGATCGCGCGAGCCTTCCTGGCGGATGCGCGCATCCTGATCCTGGACGAGGCGACATCGAGCCTGGATTCGGAATCGGAAGTGCTGATCCAGAGGGCGATGGAGCGGCTGATGGTGGGGCGCACGACCCTTGTCATCGCGCACCGGCTCTCGACGGTTCGGGCGCTCGACCGCCTGCTGGTCTTCGATCGAGGCCGTATCGCCGAAGAGGGTTCGCATGACGATCTGATCCGCCTCAATGGCGGCATCTACCGACGGCTGTTCGAGCGGCAGGCGCTCGAACTGACCAAAGGCCTCGTCGCCTGAGGAAAGGACGGCCCGGCTCCGGCTGGGCCGTCGGTCCTCTGGCTCCCCTGCAGCAGCGCAGATCAATCCAAGGTCTGCAACCGCGCTCTCGTCACGCGGCTTGAGTGAGGTAATGCGGTGTTTAAATTCGTCTCCATATACTTAAAGTTTGAGTCATTTCATCAGCAACGCCATGCGATATTACATTATTTAAACAGTTTTCGGCGTATACCTTCAGAAGGGCAAGTCGGATGTGGCATGCGCAGGTCTCCTGGAGATTTCTACAGGCATGCCGGTCGGAAGAAGATTTCTTTGTAAATTCTAGGATCTCACCTGCCGACAGAGGACCTTGCATAGGCATTCATGATGGATTTGGTCTCCGCAAATGGGGGTTCGAGAAAGACGCCGGCGCCGTCGGTGCCCGACCATGGCTCGGTACGGCCGCTCGCCGCCGAGGATCTCGATCGCGTCGCCGCACTCTTCCTGACGAAGTTCCGCCGTCGCCGCCTTCGCGATCACGCGATCGCGCGGACGGCGGACTATATGAGAAAGCTTTATCTTGACGG
>NZ_RZRY01000604.1:0-3814 GCF_003998035.1 Mesorhizobium sp. M2A.F.Ca.ET.039.01.1.1
AACGCTGCAGCTGTTCTTGCCAAGGTCAATTCCCAGCATCATGATCGTCATGGCTCGTCCTTCTCCGCTTTCCAAACACAGGCATCCTAGCCGATGCCTCAAAGGAGGGCGGGCCATTCCATAAAACTCGCTGACAGCCTGCGGCCCCGAGCCGCTCGACCTGGGCGGTCAAGCCCTGTCCTTCAGTCGAGACCCGCGCATATCCGTACTTCATTCACGCGCGCCTCCTTGTTGTTTCGTTCTCGGGAAATAGCTCAAGGACCGGGAAACGAGCGACAGAACCAGCTCGTCATCAGGGGTGATTCTCTCAGTGCGGATGATATCGGCCACGTACAGGTAAATAGCTGATGCCGCGACAGCTCAAAGGGGCGAGCCAGACCGAGCATAAAAGCATCCACCTATCACTGCCGTCGGAAAGACGGGCGGCTGACAACAGCGGACGCCGCTCCGAGATGTACGGTGCCACGAAAGCTACCAGGATACGGGAGTGCCTCGATAATCCACGAACGTCCCAGTCAAATCCATGGTCGTTTCCCACGCCCGCGCGTAGACACCTGCCGCAGAGTCCGCGACCTCGACCGTGGCATCGGCTCCGCCCATTTCCGTTCGAGCCCATCCGGGATCAACGACCCTGACGGTGATCGACTCGGAGGCGAGATCGGTTGCCAAGCCCTGCATCACCTTGTTGAGCGCCGCTTTGGACGCGCGATAGGCGATCCGATCGGACTTCGCATAATTCATCCGCGCCATCTGGCTGGAGATCGTGACGATACGGGCGATGCCAGCACGGTCTCGCGCGGCACGCAGGTTGGGAACAAAGGCCTGCACGACCCGCAACGGTGCCAGCGTATTCACTTCCAACGCGCGACGAAAACCGTCGAAGTCCATATCGAGGGTGGATTGCCGCTCCGGACCTATAGTCCCGGCGCTGTTAATCAGGAGATCGATCGGCCGGCCTCTGAGAACTGCGGCGACGCGGTCCAACATCTCTTGGTGGTGACGTCGACTCCATTGATAACTTCTCCGGATGCCACCTCTCTGACCTTCGTGCCCACTAACGCAATGACATCATTGCCCTGTTCGAAAGCGAAGGCAGCAAGCGCGCGCCGATTCCGCGGCCCGCCCCGGTGATTAGCATCGTCTTTTTCATACCGAACGCCCCTATCGGAGGGGCGTGACGGAGAAATGACGGCTATCGGACTGTCGCTCATGGCACCGTCGGCTCTATCCGAAATTCACCGCTGGCAATACGATCGAGACGGCGCCACATGTGGGTGGCGCCGCCTCAATTTGATCGTCAGGACTTGATGCGACCGAGTCGCCGAGCCTCGTCGGCGTATTCCGACAGCGGCTTGTCGGGGCTGAAGTACAGGTCCCGCTCGACAGGTAGGCCAAGCTGCCCGCGTAGCGCCGACAGCTCAGAGGGGCTGACGTTGCCCATTTCCGGGCAGCCAAGCCCGAGATCACATAGTCCGAACGCGATATCCGGATCATCCGGGTCGATTTCGGTCAGGAGCCAGGTCGCGCCGGCGTCGGGGGTGAACAGCTTCACGACCGGGACGAAGTCGATTTCGTGTGCCGTCCCGCGAAGGGGCTGCTGCTGGCGACCATTCGCCAGCAGCTTTTCCCGCAGACTCTGGGTGAGGATCTGCATGGCCGCCTCCTACTCGTCGGACTTCGGTGCGCGGAGGACAACGCGGCCGTCGATGGGCAAGGCCTCGAGGAGGAGCGTGCCGCCCTCGCCGTCGTCATGGGCGAAGAAGGCGCCGATGCGGGTCCAGAAGCCCTTCTGGCCTTCCTTGCCGTCGCGCACGGTATAGGCGTGATAGAGCGGCGATTTCGGCTCGGGTTTCGTTTCGGAGTTGCGTCTGTTGGTCATGGTCTTTTCCTTTGGTTGCTGGTTTCTGTCCCGGAGGACGGTTCCAAAGGAGACGGCCCACTGGGCCGGATTGTCCCCAACACGGGAGCGCAGCGAATGGAGCGGGCAGGAACGGGACAAGACGGCTGGGCCGGATAAAAGAAACGTCATCAGCTCCGGGCAAGACAGCAACAGGAAAGGTCGTTGGCCGACAGACAAGGGAAGAACGTCAACCCCGCCTAAACGCAAGAGCGTCACATCAGACGACAACCAGCCCAGGAAATGAAGGTTTCGCCATGGAGCAGCTGCCAGATGTAACCTTGGAACTCCGCTCCGATCAGGCCGCCTCCTCCCGGTCCTGGCCGTCGTGCAATGCATACCTGCCGTCCCACCCGGTCGAAGGAGGTGCGACCGGGAATGAGAAGCTCCTGCAGCATGCCGGGCCATGCTGCAGGCATGGCTGCAGGCTTAGATTCGCGATTGGGGCACGACGCAAGGCCGTCAGAATACGTTTGCCATCCCGTGGGGAGACGAGATTGCAGCTCGATCGGCGCTAATAATCCTTTTCAATTCCGCCCGCGGAACGAGGAAGCGAGTAATGTAACTCACAATGCAACTGTAATACATGGGTCCGTTTCCCTCATTGCTACTCGACAACAGTAATGTTACCGGATTTTGTGGCGTGACCTCCGGCTGCGCAAGCTGGCTGTGGCAGATGCGAGCCGATCTTACCTTGATGGGTGTTCTATGAATGGGGGAAAAGAATCCAGGGAGCAGCGGCGTCGGCGCGTTCTCAAAGGAGCGTCCATTCTTTCAGGTATTTCAAATTCTGAAGTCAAGTGCACTGTTCGCAACATGCATTCGCAAGGCGCGGAGCTGCAGGTGTCAATTGACGCGCGCGTTCCAAATGAATTCCTCCTCTACATCCCGACTGATGGGGTCGGTTATAAAACAGTGGTTCAGTGGCGCCGAGGGGACAAGCTCGGAGTTATGTTCTTGGGCACAGAACCTAAGCCGCATTGGCACTACGGTTAAGTGTGCGACCCGGCTTGAGCCTATTCCAGCCAAATAATGGAAACAGGATTCTTTGCACCCTCAACCGTGCGACGTAGACCACGACGTGACCTATCCTCAGTAGAAAGTCGCGAACGCTGCGAAATTACGCGTCTACAGCCCTTAGCCAGAATATTCGCGCATATTGCACATTTCGGATTTGGCGGGTATGGGAATCCCGGGGGAATTGAGGAGAACAAAGATGTCCCTGGAATCAGGCAATAATCTCATCGAACTTACTGCTGATATCGTTTCCGCTTATGTCCAGAAGAACCCGGTGCCGGCATCTGGATTGCCGGATTTGATCGCTAGTGTGAATTCGGCATTGTCTAATATTGGAAATGCAACTCCGCCTGAGGCGCCAAGCCTAAAGCCGGCAGTCAATCCCAAAAAGTCGATTTACCCGGATTATATCATCAGCCTGGAAGACGGTCAGAAATACAAGTCACTTAAGCGCCACCTTGCAGTCAGGCACGGCATGACGCCTGATGAATACCGGACGAAATGGGGATTGGCAAAAGATTATCCCATGGTCGCCCCGAATTACTCGGCAGCCCGATCAGCGCTCGCGAAATCGCTAGGCTTGGGGAGAAAGGCGGCTCCAGTCAAAAAGTCTTCCTCGAGGCGCAAGGCGAACGCCTAAGGCATGGACAAGACTAGGCAGGAGCTTTTGGCCCGAGCAAAGAATCACCGCAATCACACCGACGCCGCCCGCGATTGGCGTACCTCACCAGAACAAGGAAAGTCATAAGAGAAGACGGCGTTTCTCGTTTCTCTCTCGTAGGGAGAAAAGATAGACCGTAAAGCAATATAATTTGGTAAAAACTGGCCGCGAATGCGGCCCTTTTTGTTGGTAACCTTGGTCGTTCCCTCGGAAGAAGGTCTATTCGGCCGCCTCTGTCG
>NZ_RZRY01000605.1:0-3807 GCF_003998035.1 Mesorhizobium sp. M2A.F.Ca.ET.039.01.1.1
AGGTAGCGTTCGGCCATGTCCTCGATCATCCTGGCGGTGACATGCGCCGAGAAGGTGGCGTTGTAGGCTTCGCCATAGCCGACGACGCCGCCATCGGTGGTGAGCTTGACGAAGATGAAATACTTGCCGCCGATGCCGGGCGGCGGGTTGCCGACAACCCAGGTCTTGACGTCGGTGATTTTCATTTCTGATCCTCCAGAACCAGCTCGGCGCCTTTCCATCCGGTCAGGATCGAGGCGGCGTTGGTGTTGCCCGTGATGTTGTCGGGGAAAATCGAAGCGTCGATGACGCGCAGGCCCTCGAGCCCGTGCACCCGAAGCCGTGGATCGACGACGGCGCGCGCGGCGTCCGGCCCCATGCTGCAGGTCGAGACCGGGTGGTAGACCGTGCCCGAGCGCTTCCTGAAATCCTGGATGAGGTCGGCGTCCGATTGGATCGAGGGACCAGGCAGCACCTCTTCCTCGATGATCTCGGCCATGGCCGGCATCGCGGCGATCCTGCGCACGAACTTCACCGCGGCCAGCATCTCGTCGACATCGGCATTGGTCGAATAGGCGTTGGCCGTGATCCTCGGATAGTCGCGCGGATTGTTTGAGCGGATCATGATCTCGCCGCGGCTCGACGGGCGGCAGTTGGACAGGCCGATCGAGAAACCCGGCCAGGGGTCGGGCGTCAGGATCGGACGTTCGCCGCTCTTCGGGATGACGGTCGAGAAGGCCTGGAAATAAAGCTGCATGTTCGGCCGCGCCATCGACGGATCGGTGCGGAAGAAGCCGCCGGCATTGTTCATCGACAGCGACAGCGGACCGGAGCGCAAGAGGATGTATTGCATGCCGACGAGCAGCTTGCCCCACCAGGGCCGCAGGATCTGGTTCAGCGTCGGCAGCTTGCCTTTGAACGTGTAGTTGATGCCGACATGGTCCTGCAGGTTGGCGCCGACATTGTCGTTGGCGTGGACAACCGGGATCCCCAGATTGCCAAGCAGCGCCTCGGGGCCGACGCCGGACAGCTGCAGCAACTGCGGCGAGTTGATCGAGCCGCCCGAGAGGATCACCTCGCGGCCGGCGCTCGCGGTTTTCTTCGTGCCGTTCTGTTCATATTCGACGCCGACGGCGCGCTTGCCCTCGAACAGGATTCTTGTCGCCAGTGCGTTGGTCTCGACGCGAACGTTGGAGCGTGTCATCGCCGGGCGCAGGAAGGCGCGGGCGGCAGACATGCGGCGGCCGTTCCTGGTCGTGATCTGGTAGACGCCGACGCCTTCCTGGAAGGCGCCGTTGAAGTCCGGATTGAAGGGCAGCCCGGCCTGCTCGGCGGCGGCGAGATAGCGCTTGGTCAGCGGGTGCACCGCGCGCGAACAATCGGTGATATGCAGCGGTCCGCCGACGCCGCGCCATTGGTCGGCGCCGGCCGCATTGTCCTCCATCGCCTTGAAGGAGGGCAGCAGATCGTCATAGCCCCAGCCCGGATTGCCGGCGGCCGCCCAGGCGTCGAAATCCTCGCGCGCGCCGCGGATGAAGACCATGGCGTTGATCGAGCTCGAGCCGCCGAGCAGCTTGCCGCGCGGCCAGTGGTCGGCATTTCCGGCGAGACCGGGATCCGGCTCGGCCTTGTAGTTCCAGTTGACGGCCGGGTCGAAGAAGGTCTTGCCGTAGCCGAGCGGCATCTGGACGTAGAACCTTTGATCGGTCCCGCCGGCCTCCAGCACCAGCACCGAGAAGCGGCCCGAAGCCGACAATTTGTCGGCCACGACCGAACCGGCTGAGCCGGAGCCGACGATGATGAAATCATAAGTCTGCATGATAGGCGGGCGCGCTCCGAAATTCGCGGCCTAGCCTAGACATTGCCGGTTCACGTCGTCGCCGGACCTTCCGGCATGGCTTGTGAAAAAAGCGACTGCTCCGGCGGCGCAGTTTTCGCTTTCAGCAGAGCTTGCGACATCGCAATCGCATTGGTACGGGTTCAGGAAAGCAGCGGCTGAAGGAGTTTCCTATGGTGCATTACGCGGACGGAAAACCTCTTGGCGATCTCACGCTGCGCACGCTCGCCATGCCGTCCGACGCCAATGCCGCCGGCGACATCTTCGGCGGCTGGGTGATGGCGCAGATGGACCTTGCCTGCGGCATCCGCGCCGCCGAGCGCGCCAAGGGCCGGGTGGTCACCGCCGCGGTCAAGGAGATGTCCTTCGCCAAGCCGATGAAGATCGGCGACACGCTATGCATCTACACCCATGTCGAGCGCGTCGGCCGCACCTCGATGGTGCTCAAGGTCGAGGCCTGGGCGCAGCGCTACCTTTCCGACCTGATGGAGAAGGTCACCCATGCCGATTTCGTCATGGTGGCGCTCGACGGCGAAGGCAAGCCGAAGCCGGTTCCGGCCGAGAGCTGACGGGTCTCCGATTCTCCCCAGGCTTGCCGTTTTGTAACGACGCCCGCGCGGCAGATGCGCTCCGCGACATCCAATGGTTGCCTTCGCGCCCCAGTTAGTGGTCGCGCGAGGGGAAAACAATGCGTCAACACATGCTGAACGGCTGGCTCGTGGCCGCCCTTATTGCTCTGGTCTGCCTGCTCGGCGTTACAGCCTATGTGGAGATCAGCAAAGACCTTCCACGCGTTGCCTGCGTGAGGGACCCGAAGGCGATCGACAAGAAGGACGCGCAGCACGAGAACTGCTCGACACCATGCTGCACCACTACCGCTGCAAGCGCCTGATCGGTGGCCGCCTAAAGACAGTCATCCTTGTCGAGACGGTTACGCGGACACAACTGCGAGGCTAGCTGGAGAGCCGCAGCAAATCCGATCAAAGCCGGAGGCACGACAGGCCCGGCGCCGAGCGACACGGGTTGTTCAATGGTTCGCAAACCTTTGAACCAAAAAGGGGTTCAGGCTTGCTGGCTGTCGAATTTCGCTCTCGCTTCGCGGACCCGATTTGTGTTCTTGCGCGCCCATTCGCCCAGAGCGCCGACCGGCACGAGCAGCTCATGACCGAGCTCGGTCAGCTCGTAATCGACACGCGGCGGAATGGTCGGAAACACTTTTCGCGTCACGAACCCATCGCGTTCCAGACCGCGCAAGGTGGTGGTCAGCATTTTTTGCGAAATGCCGCCGACGGCGGCGCGCAATTCGTTGAAGCGCATCGCGCCGTCACCCAGCTTGCCGACCACGAGCACGGTCCATTTATCGCCGACCCGCTGCAGGATTTCCGACACGGCACGGCAGTCTTCGGTGATATGCGGGTGCCTCAGTAACATAAACGTGCCCCCTTGCGCGCTGGTTTGTCAGTATCACATATAGCGCCGGTATCCAAACGATACCAGAAATTCCCGCAAGGAGAGCCCCTTATGTCCAAGCCCAAAATCGCCATCGTCGTCGGTTCGACGCGCGCCGCCCGCTTCGCCGACGTGCCGACGCAGTGGATCGCCAAGATCGCCAAGGCTCATGCCGACATCGACGTCGAGATCGTCGATCTGCGCGACTGGCCGCTGCCCTTCTTCGACGAGGTCGCATCCTCCGCCTGGGCGCCGTCGCAGAACGAAGTGGCGCAGCGCTGGCAGAAGAAGGTCGCCGAGTTCGACGGCTTCATCTTCACCGCCGCCGAATACAATCACGCTCCGACCGGTGTCTTGAAGAACGCCATCGACTACGCCGCCAATGAATGGAACAAGAAGCCGGCCGGCTTTGTCGGCTACGGCTCGGTCGGCGGCGCGCGCGCGGTCGAACAGCTCCGCCTGATCGCCGTCGAGCTGCAGATGGCGCCGGTCAAGTCGGCCGTCCATATCGCCTGGGGCGATTTCCTTGCGGTGCGCCAGGG
>NZ_RZRY01000606.1:0-3806 GCF_003998035.1 Mesorhizobium sp. M2A.F.Ca.ET.039.01.1.1
CTCCACGGCCTGGAGCAAGGTCCGCGAGATGGGTCATGTCGTGATCTCTTTCAACGGAGCATCCGAGGCCGAAAGGCCGGGTGAGGTTTGCGCGTCCGAGGTCGATACCGGAGCGCTCGTGGCCGCCCTTACACCGGGCGCTGTCATCACCATCGCCGCCTGATAATATCCGCGCTGTCTGTCGATAAGCGCCCAAACCTAGAGAATTGCCATGGAACGCTCGACCATCGTCAGAGTGCACGAAGGTTTGCACGCCCGTCCCGCCACGCGGTTCGTAAAACTCGCCAAGGGTTTTGAATCCGATGTCGAGCTGATCAAGGACGGCAAGGCGGTCAGCGCCAAGAGCTCGGTCAAGCTGATGCTGCTGGCGGTCAAGGAAAACCAGGAAGTCACCGTGCGCGCCAACGGCGCCGACGCCATCGAGGCGATCGAGGCGCTGATCGGCTATCTGGAGAATCCGCGCGCCGGTCTCGACGACGAGAGCGAAGCGGGTGAGGGCGGCTCTGAAACCGCAGCCGTCGCACCTGCGTCGGTGCCCGTAGCACCGGCTGCAGCGTCGGCGGATGGAACGCCGAAACTGCAGGGCGTAGCCGCCAGTGAGGGCGTGGCGATCGGGCCGGCCTTCGCCCATTTCCCGCCGGAGATCGAGGGGCCGGGCAGGCACCTGCAGGCCGGCGAGATCGAAAGCGAGCTGGAGCGCTTCCGCGGCGCCGTCGCCAGCGTCCAGGCGCGCATGGACCGCACGCTTGCCGAGAACAATCTCGCCGCCGGCGACCGCGGCATCGTCGCGGCTTTGCGCGACATCGCCGCCGACGACAGCCTGACCGGCGAGGTCGAAAGACTGATCAAGGGCGGTGACGATGCGGTCTCCGCGGTCATCGCGGCCGCGGCCACCATCGCCGCCGATTTCAGCGCGGTCGACGACCATTATCTCAATGCCCGGGCCGACGACGTCCATGCCGTCGGCGGGCAGATCTGCCTGGTGCTGCTCGGCCAGGACGAGGTCAGCCTGGAGACCATCCCTCAAGGCGCGATCCTGATTGCCGACGACATCGGTGCCTGGGATCTGGCGCGCGCGCCGCTGAAGCGCATCGGCGGCGTGGTCTGCGGCCATGGCGGCGCCACCTCGCACATCGCCATCATCGCCCGCTCGCACGGCGTTCCGGCCGTGCTGGGTCTGGGAGACAAGATCAACGAGTTGCGTGCGGCCAAGGAGGTCGCCATCGACGGCAATGCCGGGCATGTCATCGTCGATCCGGATGGGGCGACGCGCTCCGATTTCAACAAGCGCGTTGAAGCCGCGGCGCAGGAGCGCGCCGGGCTGAAAGTGTTCAAGAGCGTGACGCCGACCCGCGCGGATGGCACGGTGATCGAGGTCGCGGCCAATATCGGCTCGCTGGAAGAGATCGAGGCGGCGCAGGAAGCCGGCGCCATGGGCGTCGGCCTGTTCCGCACCGAGCTGCTCTTCATGCGCCACATGCACCTGCCTTCGGAAGACATGCAGGCCGAGACCTACAGCGCGCTGGCCAGGGCGTTCGCGCCGCATTCGGTCATCGTACGCACGCTCGACATCGGCGGCGACAAGCCGATCGCCGGCATCGAATTCCCCGACGAGGAGAACCCCTTCCTCGGCTGGCGCGGCATCCGCATGTGCCTGGATCGTCCCGACATCTTCAAGAGGCAGTTGCGGGCACTGCTCAGGGCCGCGGTTCACGGCAACATCAAGGTGATGCTGCCGATGGTCTCGGAAATCGCCGAGGTGACGCGGACCCGCGCGCTGGTCGATGAATGCGCGACCGAGTTGAAGGCCGAAGGCGTGCCGCATGCAAGCTTCGACCTCGGCGTGATGATCGAGACGCCAGCCGCCGTGCTGATCGCGTCGGCGCTGGCGAAGGAAGTGGCGTTCTTCTCGATCGGCACCAACGACCTCACCCAGTACATCATGGCCGCCGACCGCCTCAACCCGACGGTCGCCAAGCTTAACGACGTCACCAATCCGGCGGTGATGTCGGCGATCGAGCTGACGGCCAAGGCGGGTGTCGCCGCCGGCATCATGGTGGGCATGTGCGGCGAGGCCGCCGGCCGTCCGGACCTGATCCCGGCCTTCATCGGGATGGGCCTGACCGAGCTCAGCATGAGCCCGGCCTCGATCCAGCGCGCCAAGAAGACCATCGCGGCGATGGCGCCCGAAAGATAGCGGATTCCTCGCGGCGGTTACGTCAGATGCGCGAGCAGAGTGGCGAGAACCGGTGTCAGTTCCTGGACGGCATTGGCCTGAGCGCAAGCCTGCCGGATGCGATCCTCCCGCACTTCGGCCGCCAGCACCGCGATCTCGAGAATGTCGGGCTCCGGCGTGCAGCCGTCCGCCTTGGTCGCCAGTCCGCAGGCAAGCACGACAGGCGCCAGACATCTTATGTCGAGCGA
This sequence comes from Mesorhizobium sp. M2A.F.Ca.ET.039.01.1.1, assembly GCF_003998035.1. Taxonomy (NCBI): domain Bacteria; kingdom Pseudomonadati; phylum Pseudomonadota; class Alphaproteobacteria; order Hyphomicrobiales; family Phyllobacteriaceae; genus Mesorhizobium; species Mesorhizobium sp. M2A.F.Ca.ET.039.01.1.1. The sequence goes on from NZ_RZRY01000606.1 coordinate 2,425, forward strand.
CCGGTCGGCCGTGGCCGCCTCGCCAGGCTGAACCGGACGGTGGTTGAGGCATTCGACCAGCAGAGCCGCGCAGGCCGCAGCGACCTGGTCGGTGGAGACCGCATCCGCCGTCGCTCCAGCCAGAAGATCGGCATGGCGCTTGCGCATCGCGGCGTGCACGGCGGAAAAACTCGCCTCGTGTACGCGGGGATTGTCGACGCCGTGACCGGCCAGAACCGCGCGGGTCAGATAATACATGTCGCGCCTGAATTGACGTTCGCCGCCGATCTGCCGGTCTTCATCGCCGTCCGGGAAATAGGAGCGCAGGCTTTTCACGGTCGTTCCGTCGACCTTGAGCGGCCGGGAATGGGGAACGAAGGATTCGGCGATCGTCAGCGCGTCGTCGACAGCGCTCGCGGCGTGGCCGAGCAGGCTGCGGCCCGGAAAGGGAGGCAAATTCCCGACTATATCATGAGACGTCTCGCCGGCGCTGTCGTGCCGGCTCTGGCGAATGGCGTCGCGCAGTTCCCGAAGCCGGTCCTTCAGGTTGGCGCGGACGTCCTCGGAGATTTGTCGCAGCATCGCCAATTGCCTCGAAATGCTGAAGTCGCCAACGGCTCGGGGGCGCCAGTCGCCCCTCTCTAGATTGTTCGTGTCGATTGGTAGATCAATAGACGATATTTAACCAGTACGCAGAATCGGCGACGGCATCGCGGAGGGGACCTTGGGCAGGCGACGGCAGGGCGAAGCTGAAAACGGCAAGGCGACAGCGGAGGCGGCCGACCAGGTCGTCAATGAAAACCGGACCGACCGGCTCAGGATCCGCGCCGCCTGGATGTATTTCGTCGAGCAGATGACACAGAACGAGATCGCCGACGTGCTCGGCGTCGGCCGGGTCACCATCGTGCGCATGCTGGCGGAAGCGAGGGCGCGCAACGAGGTCAAGATCACCATCGAGAGCGAGCTTCTGGAAATCGTGCGCCTGGAGCGCGCGCTGGAAAAGACCTTCGGCCTGCGGCAGGCGCTGGTGGCGCCGCTCTCCGACCCCAACGCCGATCCGATCCCGGCGATCGCCGCCAAGACCGGCATGTTCCTGTCCGACGCCATGAAATCCGGCATGCGGGTCGGCGTCGGCTGGGGCGTGACGCTGTTCCACACCTTGCCTTTCATCAGCGCCAAGTCGCTGACCGACTTCAGCGTGATCTCGCTGCTCGGCGGCGTCGGCGTCGCGCGCCGGGTCAACCCGGCCGAGTTCGCCTGGCGCTTCGCGCAGATTTTTCAGGGCGACGGCTATTTGATGCCGACGCCGGCCGTCGTCGACAGCGTCGAGACCAAGATCGCGCTGGTCGAGCGCTGCGGCCTGCAGGAAATCTTCGAGATGGCCGATGCGCTCGATGCTGTGC
>NZ_RZRY01000607.1:0-3800 GCF_003998035.1 Mesorhizobium sp. M2A.F.Ca.ET.039.01.1.1
GGCCAGTCCCCTGGCGCGCTCCTCATAGTCGCGCTTGTAGGCGAGCGCCTCGTCAATGGCCGGCTTCAGCGCCAGCACGTTGGAGCCGGCGAAGGCGGTCGGCGCGGCGCGGGCAGGGGCAGGCGTCGACGTTGACCCGCCAAAGCCCTTGGGCTCGCTGCCGATGCCCGACACCAGCTTCACCGGCGAGGCGCCGCGATAGAGGCCCTTGGAGAAGGGCGTCGCCTTGCCTTCGGTGATGCCGCGGCCGAGCGCCGTCTTGTCGAAATCCGACTGGTCGACATGGGCGAGGTCGTGGCGGCCGAGATAGGAGACGGCAAGCTCGCGGAACACGTAGTCGAGGATCGACGTCGCGTTCTTGATCGCGTCGTTGCCCTGCACCATGCCGGCCGGCTCGAACTTGGTGAAGGTGAAGGCCTCGACATATTCGTCGAGCGGCACGCCGTATTGCAGGCCGAGCGAGATGGCGATGGCGAAGTTATTCATCATCGCGCGGAAGGCAGCGCCCTCCTTGTGCATGTCGATGAAGATCTCGCCGAGACGACCGTCATCGAATTCTCCGGTGCGGAGATACACCTTGTGGCCGCCGACGACGGCCTTCTGCGTATAACCCTTGCGGCGGTTCGGCAGTTTTTCGCGGTCGCGGTAGAGACGCTCGATGACGCGCTCGACGATCTTTTCCGTCACCTGCACGGCGCGCTGCGCGGCGGGTGCCGCGATCAGCTGCTCGACCGCCTCGTCCTCGTCCTCCTCGCCATCGGCGAGCAGCGAGGCGTTGAGCGGCTGCGACAGCTTCGAGCCGTCGCGATAGAGCGCATTGGCCTTCAGCGCCAGCTTCCAGGACAGCATGTAGGCGTTCTTCGCGTCCTCGACCGTCGCCTCGTTCGGCATGTTGATGGTCTTGGAGATGGCGCCCGAGATGAAGGGCTGGGCGGCCGCCATCATCAGGATGTGGCTCTGGATCGAGAGCGAGCGCTTGCCGATCTTGCCGCAGGGGCTGGCGCAGTCGAACACCGGCAGGTGCTGGTCTTTTAGAAATGGTGCTCCCTCAAGGGTCATCGCACCGCAGACATGGATGTTGGCGGCGTCGATGTCCTTCTTCGAGAAGCCGAGGGCCGGCAGCATCTCGAAGGAGATGTCGCCGAGCTGCTCGTCGGTGAAGCCGAGCGTTTCCTTCACCCAGTCGGCGCCGAGCGTCCACTGGTTGAACACGAACTTGATGTCGAAGGCCGACTTCAGCGCCGCATTCAGCGCCGCGATCTTTTCGTCGGTGAAGCCCTTGGCCTTCAGTGTCGACGGGTTGATGCCCGGCGCCTGGTTGAGGTTGCCGTGGCCGACGGCGTAGGCCTCGATCTCGGCGATCTGGCTTTCGGAATAGCCGAGCGTCCTCAGCGCTTCCGGCACGGCGCGGTTAATGATCTTGAAGTAGCCGCCGCCGGCGAGCTTCTTGAACTTCACCAGGGCGAAGTCGGGCTCGATGCCTGTGGTGTCGCAATCCATGACCAGGCCGATCGTGCCGGTCGGCGCGATCACCGTCGCCTGCGCGTTGCGGTAGCCGTGCTCCTCGCCGAGCTCGATGGCGCGGTCCCAGGCAGCGCGGGCATGCTCCGCCAAAGCCGGCTGCTTCAGGTCAGAGGCGACGAGAGGCACCGGGTTGACGGCGAGTTTTTCGTAGCCGTCCTTGTCGCCATAGGCAGCGCAGCGATGGTTGCGCATGACGCGCAGCATGTTCTGGGCGTTGCGGTCATAGTCCGGGAAGGCGCCGAGCTCGGAAGCCATCTCGGCCGAGGTCGAGTAGGCGACGCCGGTCATGATCGCGGTGAGCGCGGCGCAGATCGCGCGGCCCTCGTCGGAGTCGTAAGGAATGCCCGAGGTCATCAGCAGGCCGCCGATATTTGCGTAGCCGAGGCCGAGCGTGCGGTAGTCGTAGGAGAGCTTGGCGATCTCCTTGGACGGAAACTGCGCCATCATCACCGAGATTTCGAGCACGACGGTCCACAGGCGAACGGTGTGCTCGTAAGCGGCGATGTCGATCGTGCCGTCTTCCCTGCGGTAGGGCAGCAGGTTGATCGAAGCGAGATTGCAGGCCGTGTCGTCGAGGAACATGTATTCCGAGCACGGGTTGGAGGCCCGGATCGCACCGGCAGAGGCGCAGGTGTGCCAGTCGTTCATCGTCGTGTTGAAGTGCAGGCCCGGATCGGCCGACGCCCAGGCGGCGTAGCCGATCTTTTCCCACAGGTCGCGCGCCTTCAGCGTCTTCAGCACCTTGCCGTCCTTGCGGGCGGTGAGCTGCCAGTCGCCATCGGCCTCGACGGCGCGCAGGAAATTGTCCTTCAGCGACACCGAGTTGTTGGAGTTCTGGCCGGAGACGGTGAGATAGGCGTCCGAATCCCAGTCGGTGTCGTAGGTGTTGAACGCCATCGAGGTGTAGCCTTGCTTGGCGAACTGGATGACGCGGTAGATGTAGTTCTCCGGCACGGCGTCCTTCTTGGCCGCCTTGATCTCGCGCTTCAGCGCGGTGTTCAGCGCCGGGTCGAAGCAGTCGTCGCCATTGCCTTCGCAATTGACGCAGGCCTTCATGATGGCTTCGAGGTGCTTCTTGACGATCTTGGAGCCGGTCACCAGCGAGGCGACCTTCTGCTCTTCATTGACCTTCCAGTCGATGAACTGCTCGATGTCGGGGTGGTCGGCGTCGACGATGACCATCTTGGCGGCGCGGCGCGTCGTGCCGCCCGACTTGATGGCGCCCGCGGCGCGGTCGCCGATCTTGAGGAAGCTCATCAGGCCGGAGGAGCGGCCGCCGCCGGAAAGCTTCTCGCCTTCGCCGCGCAGCATCGAGAAGTTCGAACCGGTACCGGAGCCGTATTTGAACAGGCGCGCCTCGCGCACCCACAGATCCATGATGCCGCCCTCGTTGACGAGGTCGTCCTGCACGCTCTGGATGAAGCAGGCATGCGGCTGCGGATGCTCGTAGGCCGACTTCGACTTGGTCAGCTTGCCGGTGAAGGGGTCGACATAGAAGTGGCCCTGGCTCGGGCCGTCGATGCCATAGGCCCAGTGCAGGCCAGTGTTGAACCATTGCGGCGAGTTCGGCGCGACGCGCTGGGTGGCGAGCATATAGGCAAGCTCGTCGCGGAAGGCGCGCGCGTCTTCCTCCGACTTGAAGTAGCCGCCCTTCCAGCCCCAATAGGTCCAGGTGCCGGAGAGACGATCGAAGACCTGGCGGGCGTCGGTTTCCGAACCGTAGCGCTCGGCCTCGGGCAGCTTGGCGAGCTCAGCCTCGTCGGCGATCGAGCGCCACAGGAAGGAGGGGACGTCGTTCTCCTCGACCTTCTTCAGCCGAGCCGGCACGCCGGCCTTGCGAAAATATTTCTGGGCCAGGATGTCGGCGGCGACCTGGCTGAACTGCGCCGGCACATCGATGTTGTCGAGGCGGAACACGACCGAGCCGTCGGGATTCTTGATCTCCGACAGGGCCTTGCGGAATTCGATCTCCGCATAGGCTGATTGCTCTGGCTTGGTGAAGCGACGCTCGATGCGCATTGGTCCGGTCCCTTTGTGTCTATATATAGCGCCTTTCCCCGGGGATTTCTGCCCCACATGGCGAAAAGCGCAGTCCGCCGTTTGCCGGCATTGCGAGCAACGCCGGCACTCTCCTCGTCGCAGGCGCCGGCATGCAGGCAGCAGAAGGCTTTCCCAGGCATTTGCCCAGGCTGCAGGCCGACCCTCGCGGGTCCCTAAACTGAAACTTTGATCGATTCCCTCCGTAGAGGGAGGTTCACATTATCTAGCGTCTAGCC